>NZ_VAWF01000003.1:300000-527912 GCF_005869845.1 Fodinibius saliphilus
TGGTACGCTTCGTGAAGGACAGAAAGTAAGCACACAGTAATAGAAATTTTTGAGCTAATATTATGAAGACTGGAATTGCAGGAAAAATTGCAAAGGCGTTTATCGATTCGAAACTAACGCCGTTGTTGATGTTGGTGTTTCTAGGGCTGGGTTTTTATGGCACCTATCTAACACCGCGAGAAGAAGAGCCACAAATTGATGTGCCAATGGCCGATATTTTTGTCGGCTACCCGGGTGCTTCTCCAGAAGAGGTAGAAAAGCGTATTTCAGTGCCACTGGAGAAAGTACTTTCCAATATTGAGGGTGTGGAATATGTCTATTCTACTTCTATGCCAGACAAAGCAATGGTGTCGGCGCGCTTTTTTGTGGGTGAAGATGTGGAACGTAGTCTTGTTCGACTTTATAATGAGATTATGAAGAATATGGATCGTCTTCCGGAAGGGGCGACAATGCCGATGGTGAAGACGCGATCTATAGATGATGTGCCAATAATGACGCTGACACTTTGGAGCAAGTCGTATAGTGATTATGAATTACGGCGTGTAGCTGACGAGCTGGCCCTGGAGGTTAAGCAGATAACCGATGTAGCACAGACCGATATTCACGGGGGACGTACGCGGCAGGTAGCTGTGAAGTTGGACAAGAACAAGATGGCCTCTTATGGCATAGATCCTATGCAGGTAGCCGGACAAATACAGTCGGCCAACCAGGAAATGACTTCAGGATCTTTTGATAAGAACGACAAGCAGTATCTCGTAGATACCGGTGATTTTTTCAAAAACGCTGAAGAGGTGCGTAACCTGGTAGTGGATGTTCAGGGTGGCGATCCTATCTACCTCAAGAGTGTAGCTGAGATAACGGACGGTCCGGAGGAGCCTGTTGAATATGTCTCCTATGGAATGGGCTATGCAAAAGCGAAAAAAAGTAATTTGGAAGCTGGTGAGTCGTATCCGGCCGTTACCCTATCGGTAGCCAAACGTTCGGGCGCCGATGCAATGAATATTGCTGAGCAGGTCAACAAGAAAGTGGAGAAGCTGGATGGCAACCTTATTCCGAATGATGTACAGGTGACAACCACAAGAAACTATGGTAAGACGGCCTCTGCCAAGGTGCTTTCCCTATTAGAGCACCTCCTTGTCGCGATATTGGCCGTTACTGTAGTCGTAGCATTAGCGATGGGATGGCGGGGCGGACTGGTAGTATTCCTATCTGTACCCGTCACCTTCGCTCTTACTCTTTTCCTCTACTACATGTTTGGGTACACGCTCAACAGGATTACGCTTTTTGCCCTTGTTTTCGTTACGGGTATTGTGGTAGATGACTCGATTATCGTGGCTGAGAATATGCACAGGCATTTTAAAATGCGAAAGCTTCCCTTTAAACAGGCAGCTATTGCCTCAATCAGTGAGGTGGGTAACCCAACCATATTAGCTACCTTTACGGTGATTTCGGCTGTACTGCCGATGGCTTTTGTATCGGGATTGATGGGACCCTATATGAGTCCGATGCCGATTGGGGCATCACTGGCAATGATCTTTTCACTGATTGTAGCCTTGGTTATTACCCCGTGGTTGGCCTACAAACTTCTGCCACATGTGAAGCCTGAGAAGGATGAAGAAGGCAAAGAGAAAGAGTATAAGCTTGAAGATACCTTCATCTATAAGTGGTATGAACGTACGATGAAACCGCTGCTGGAAAATGTTACCTATCGTTGGGCTTTTATCAGCGGTGTAACGGTGCTGCTGCTGGCTTCAACCCTGCTGTTTGTGTTCCGCATGGTGGAGGTGAAGATGCTTCCTTTTGATAATAAAAATGAGGTGCAGCTGATTATAGATATGCCGGAAGGTACTACACTCGAGCGTACAAATGCCGTAGCCCGTGAAGTAGGATTGAGTTTAAAAGATGTACCGGAGATAAAAGATTATCAGATTTATGCGGGTACAAATGCTCCTATTAACTTTAATGGTTTGGTCCGTCATTATGATCTGCGGCAAGGGTCGAACATTGCAGATGTGCAGTTGAATCTGATCGACAAGGGAAAACGCAGTGACCAAAGTCATGCCATCGCCAAACGTATTCGGCCTATAGTACAAAAGGTGGGCGAAAAGTATGATGCCAATGTAAAAGTCGTAGAGGTGCCGCCCGGACCTCCGGTACTCTCAACTTTAGTGGCAGAAATTTATGGGCCCGATGCCGATCAGCGAAAGAGAATAGGTCGCAAGGTTAAAGAGATCTTTGAAAATGAGAAAGGAGTAGTGGATGTAGACTGGATGAAAGAGGCTCCGCAGACCAAATACCAATTGGATGTAGATACCGAAAAAGCGATGCTTTCAGGGATCCCTTCCAAGCAGGTAGTGCAGACAGTTACCATGGCTTTACGTGGAAAGTCGGTTTCACGACTGTATAGCGAAAAAGAGGTTAATGATGTACCGATTGTATTGAAACTGCCGAAAGCCGATCGTTCTGATATTGAAGAGCTGAAGCAACTGCATATGAAGTCTGCGGCCGGGCAGATGATTCCTGTTTCTGACTTAGTTACGGTAACGGAAGAGACGCTGGAGCCTAGTATTTATCGTAAGAACCAGCGTCGGGTAATGTATGTAACGGCCGAGGTGGCGGGGGCGATTGAGAGTCCCGTATATGCTATCCTTGATACGGGCGAAAAGATCGATGGTATTGAGATGCCTGCCGGTTATGGCTTAGACCAAATCTTTGCGGGCCAGCCCTTTATGCAGGAAGATTACACCCTTAAATGGGATGGGGAGTGGCAAATTACCTATGAGGTGTTCCGTGACTTAGGCATTGCCTTTGCTGTAGTACTGGTAATCATATACCTGCTCATTATCGGCTGGTTCCAGGATTTCAAGGTGCCTATAATTATGATGATTGCTATTCCTCTTTCGTTAGTGGGAATTATCCTGGGACACTGGATGCTGGGAGCGTTCTTTACAGCAACCTCAATGATTGGGATGATTGCCCTGGCCGGTATTATGGTACGTAACTCGGTGCTGCTAATCGATTTTATCAACATCCGGCTGGATGAAGGCGAATCGTTAAAACAGGCAGTAATTGAGGCAGGTGCAGTACGAAGTATGCCCATCATCCTTACCGCCGGTACAGTTGTCATTGGTGCTGTAGTGATCCTCTTTGATCCTATATTTCAGGGGTTGGCGATTTCGCTGATGGGAGGGGCTGTGGCTTCAACGGCTTTGACGCTGGTGATGGTACCGCTGATCTATTTTATGGCACAAAAGAAAGTCAAAGAATTGAAGGGCAGTGAAAATGCTAAGGCGTAATACAAATTTCAGATAATAAAAAACAGACCTATGAAATTATTAATCATCCTAAGTGTAGAAGAGTACACCAATGACGTGCGAAAGATTCTCGCACGTCAAAAGGTGCCTATTTATAGCGAAACAGAAGTTCACGGTTTTAGAACTGAGGCATATCAACCGGACATTACTAACTGGTTTGCTCACGATGAGCATGGGGTGTATTCAACGCTCTTCTTTTCTTTTCAAGATGAGGAATCTGTAAAACGAGTACTAGATGAAGTGAAAAGTTATAATGTAGAGAAGGGTGAAGAACAATCTAATCCGCTTCATGCGTACTCATTAGAAGTGGATAAAGCAGTATAAGTTGAACGAATTTGCTAATTAAAAGATCTTAATAAAATGAGTCAAACGAATAAAAGTTGTAGCACTATGAGACCGATGGAAAAAGTTATCCGTCGATTGGCAGGTGCATTTGTAACTATCAGTGTACTACTGGGCTATTATGTAAGTCCCTATTGGTTCTTGTTTACCCTCTTTGTGGGAGTAAATTTATTCCAATCTTCATTTACGAACTGGTGTCTGGCAGAACAGATATTAGCAAAAGTAGGTATTGGCGTAGAAAAAGAGGCAAATACACAATCAAATACTGTTTCATAAATTTCTAAAAAGGAGCTGGGTTTGAAGGGAAGTTTAAAAAGCACGAGCGTGACGATCACGCTAATCGTTATAATGCTTCCTACTACCCAGTTGTAGGCCTATAATTATGTAAGCGTTAAGCGTCGAACTTGTGCGATGGCCCTAAAATGAAACAAAAGTAATTAGGATAAGTACTGATTCTTCTAAAGTAGGCGGAATACAAATAAAGCTTATTAGTTCGAACACTTGTTTGTGAATACTTGTATTGACAGGATGGCTTCAATGCGCTACTTTTGCATACCTTCAAAAAGGTAGAGAAAGTAGAATGTAATTCACAAATAGGTACGCATGCTGGAATTATTACAACAACCTTGGCCGTGGTATGTGGCCGGTCCCATGATAGGGTTAATTGTACCAATATTGCTTTTGTTGGGCAGTAAAACCTTTGGAGTATCATCGAATTTACGTCATGTTTGCGCTGCCTGTATGCCTGGGAAGATCGATTTTTTTCAGTACGATTGGAAAGAAAAAGGACTTTGGAACTTGGTCTTTATTGCCGGAACTGTAATTGGAGGTTTCCTTGCCGGTTGGGTTTTCAATAACCCTGAGCCTATTGACCTGTCACAGCAAACGGTTAAAGAATTGCAGGTTTTGGGTATTTTAGATTTCAGAGGAATGATGCCAGATGGCTTATTCAATTGGCAAGCTCTGGCAACTCCTGTTGGGATACTAGTAATGGTCGCAGGTGGTTTTTTGGTAGGGTTTGGTGCCCGCTATGCCGGGGGCTGTACCTCAGGCCATGCGATCACCGGAATCTCCAATTTGCAAGTGGCTTCTCTGCTGGCGGTCATAGGCTTTTTTATAGGGGGGCTATTTGTCACACATGTCATATTCCCACTAATTCTATAAGATGATTAGAACAAGAAATTATTAAAAAATCTATTTGGGGGAATACGGGCAGAAAGATTGATCTTTTTCTGTTGATCTATAACGATTTTATTTACAAGAATATAGAACAACTTTTAGATACCAATACCCGTTATGAAGAGTTATCTTAAATATTTATTTGCAGGACTTTTCTTTGGTTTTGCATTAGTAAAGTCTGAAGTGATTTCATGGTTTCGGATACAAGAAATGTTTCGATTCGATGCTTTCCATATGTACGGTATTATTGGTTCAGCTATTATAGTAGCAATGATTTCAATCCAGATTATCAAAAAAATGGGTTTGAAAGACAGTACAGGAACGCCTATTACCATACCGCCGAAGGATTCGTCACAAATAACGCGCTATTTGGCAGGCGGCATTTTATTTGGTATCGGCTGGGCGCTGACAGGAGCATGCCCGGGGCCCTTGTTCACTTTGGCAGGTGCAGGTTATGAAATCATGATTGTACCCATTGCCAGTGCCCTTTTGGGGACTTGGGCCTATGGTTTACTACGGCCAATGTTGCCCCACTAATTTGATAAGTAAAAGAAACAGCAATTTTTAAAGCAGCTATTGTAAACGGAGTCACATTATGTTTTTTAAACAGCTATTTGATAAAAAATTAGCGCAATATTCTTACCTGATCGGATGTCAGGCATCGGGAGATGCTATTATCGTCGATCCTATGCGCGATATTGATCAATATTATGAATTAGCAGAGAGTGAAGGTCTCAGTATTACTGCTGCTACCGATACACATATCCACGCTGATTATGTATCGGGATTGCGGGAGTTCGCTGAAAGAGGAATTAAAGTTTATGCTTCAGATGAAGGAGGCCGAGACTGGAAATATGAATGGTTACTAGAAAGTGATTATAACTATGAGCTAATTACCGATGGTGATTCTTTCAGTATTGGTAATATCAGCTTTGATGTGGTTCATACGCCCGGACATACCCCCGAATCGGTCAGTTTTTTACTGACAGATGGCGCGGCGGCTGATGAGCCGATGGGTATATTGACCGGAGATTTTGTGTTTGTTGGTGATGTCGGGCGACCCGATCTGCTGGAAACCGCTGCGGGACAAGAAGGAGCAATGCAGCCTGCAGCTAAGGAATTATATCAATCAGTGGTGCAGTTCAAAAGTTTGCCTGAATACCTTCAGGTTTGGCCGGCACATGGTTCTGGCAGTGCTTGCGGAAAGGCATTAGGGTCGGTTCCGGAATCAACGGTTGGGTATGAGTTACGGTTTAGTCCCGCCTTTAATGCAGCAACAACGGAAAGAGAGTTTGTTGATTTTGTATTGGATGGGCAGCCTGAACCACCGCTCTATTTTGGGCGCATGAAGAAGGTGAATAAAGAAGGTCCTGCCGTGTTGGGCACCCTTCCTAATCCTAAAAGAATGAGTGTTGATGAGATTGTGAATACCGAAGCCCTAATTGTGGATACGCGAGAAGCTGCTGATTATATGGATGGTCATTTGGCGGGATCATTATTAGCCGTTTTTAATGGAAGTTTTAATACTATTGCAGGGTCTTATGCCGATGCAGAAGAGGATCTCTATTTAGTTATTGATGAAGATAACTTGGAAGAGGCTATTCGTGATTTAGTTCGAGTAGGTTTGGATAACATTAAGGGGTATGTAACACCTCAGATGTTGAATGACTGGGAGGGCCCACTGACATCCATTGATGTTATTGATTTCGATACTACAGAAGAATATCGAAAAGATGGAAATAGTGTAGTGCTGGATGTTCGGAAAGCAACAGAATTTGCGGAAGGGCATCTGCCGGATGCGATAAATATTGCGCATACTCGACTTGCTGATAAGCTTGATCAGTTACCCAGAGATAAACAGTTGTTGGTTCATTGTGCCGCCGGAGGGCGTGCTTCGTATGCGAGTGGCTTGTTAGACAAGGAAGGCTTCGATGTGCAATGGGTTGACGATGATTATGAAAACTGGGAGCAGAAGTATGCAAAGAATAAAAGCAAAGCTGCTGTACAGAAATAGTAATCACCAGGGCCGGGCTTATTCCGGTCTATAGAGAAGTAGTAGGCGATATGATTTTATCTTGGATTGGAGCATTACTGGTTGGGCTATCTCTGGGGCTGCTGGGTTCTGGTGGTTCAATCTTAACTGTTCCTGTACTTATTTATTTTGCCGATGAACCTGAAAAAGCAGCTATCGCAGAATCTCTCGGTATTGTCGGGGCAATTAGTTTTGCCGGTTTTATACCCTATGCGTTTAAAAAGCAGGTCCACTGGCGAAGTGTTATACTCTTTGGACTGCCGGGAATGGTCGGAACCTATGGCGGTGCTATCATTGCCGGCTATGTAACGGGCACCTTTCAACTGCTGCTTTTTGCAGCTGTTATGATTATTGCAGCTGTAATGATGTTCAAAGATAACAAGGAGCGGGTGGAGGTTGGTGGAGAGCCAAAGATCACCCATGCTTGGTGGAAAATAATCTTAGAAGGATTAGCTGTAGGTATTTTAACAGGGTTGGTGGGTGTGGGCGGTGGTTTTCTTATTGTGCCGGCCTTGGTCTTGCTAGGTGGGTTACCCATGAGCCTTGCTGTGGGTACCAGCTTGTTGATTATCGCCTTAAAGAGTTTTAGCGGCTTTTATAAATATGTGGAAGTGTTGGCCGAGCTGGATATGTCAATGAACTGGGAGCTTATTTTTGTGTTTAGCCTAATTGGTGCTGTGGGTAGTCTGATTGGCAAAAAAGTCTCTAACAAGATTTCCAATAAAAACCTTAAAAAAGGGTTTGCTATATTTCTCATTTTGATGGGCGGTTATATTAGTTATATGAATATTTAGAGAGTCTTACTTCTAGTACATCACTTTTAATTTATTTCTAACGATTACAATAAAAATGGATACAGGTTTAGTAGTAATTATTCTTATAGTAACAGCATTTGTTCTTTTTTATCTATCTAAAAGAAATAGGGGCGAGGTGCTTTCTCCTGATGCTTTTAAAGAGAAATTTAAAAATGGATCCGGTACTGTCATTGATGTGCGAACGGCAGATGAATATAAGCAGGGGCATTTAAAAAAAGCTGATTATAACTTTGATGTGATGTCTGGTGAGTTTCAACAGCAGCTAAATAAGCTGGATAAAAATGGAACTTACTTTTTATACTGTCGTTCGGGGAGCAGAAGTGGTAAGGCGGCAAGTTTGATGAACAAAAAAGGTTTTGAAAATGTATATAATATTGGAGGATTCAAGCAATTAGTTTCTGCAGGATTTGATCAGGCGTAAATATATGGAATAGAAATTTAGCGTTAACCTAATATCGGTAAGTTATGATGAAACGAATACTCTCAATCAGTTTATTGGTAATCATTAGTTCAGTTATTTTATTGGCATGCGGTGAACAAAAGGAGAAGAAGCGTCTTGATCCCATTGAATTTCAAAAAGAACTTAATGAGCAGGGGGGAATAGTTATAGACGTCCGAACCCAAGAGGAGTATGACGCCGGTCACATTGCAAGAGTCGATTATCAATATGATTATTTGAGCGGAGAGTTAGAGGCTCACCTCGACTCACTTAACAAAGATAAAACCTACTATTTATATTGTCGATCAGGCAATAGGAGTGGTAAATCACTTGAGTTGATGAAAAAATATGGTTTCAAGAACGTATATAATGTAGGTGGGTATCAAGAGCTGGTTGATGCCGGATTTGAAAGTGAGTAGCATCGCCTTTAGTTACCGGGCTTTTGTGCTACAATACGGATAATATTTGCCTGTCCCTTGTGGTGCTCTCCCTCTGAGAGAGATACTTCAAGGGATTGGGCTTTGTTGATATCCAAGGATTCAAAATCTGTTAGCAGTTCTTCTTTAGAGTAAAGCATCTCAAGGCTATTAGGGCCGCCAGAGTTGTTGCCCAGTTGTTCTTTTGAAAATGCTTCAAGAACTATTTTGCCACCGGGTTTTAGAGCATTGACGTATTTACGATGCAGGTTTCGGCGTAATGATTTATGAATATGAGCATAAATGAATGCGATGGCATCAAAGGTATTGGGTTCAAAGGTAAAATCTTGAAAGGTATTTATGTTGTATCTTATAGTTACATGATGACGTTTGGCAAGTTCTAATGCTTTTTTTCTGGGCTTTGGCACTTACATCAAATGCCGTTACCGACCAGCCTTGTTCAGCGGCATATACCGCGTTGCGACCTTCTCCTTCAGCAGGCATGAGTAGTTCGCCGGGAGATAGTTTATCCAGCTGTTGCTTGAAAAATGTATTAGGATGCGTGCCGTACACAAAATGATTCCCTGAATAGCGTTCATTCCAAAATTTTTTAGCTTCTGCTTCCGTTTTCATCTTATTGAGTCTCTTAATATAGTGTTGATGATGTTTGATGAAATAAAAATTAGTCGTTTCTTATGATGATTAACAGTTTATTTTTGAGTTAAAATTACAGTTATGCAGGCACTTATCGACCTAATGGAACAAACCCAGGTTTTGGCTGCTGTCATCGGGCTTGTTATCTTGATGATGCTGGAGCAGGCTCATCCATTTTTTGATTTTTTCAAAGGATCCATCAAAGAAAAGGGTAAGCATCTGCTAGTCAATATGGCGTTGGGATTAACCAATGCATTGATCATCTCAGTGTTTTTTGTAGGAGCCTGGCTTTGGGCCTCGAACTGGGCTTACGAACACCAGTTTGGGTTATTGAATTGGTTACAGTTATCGGGCTTTCCTGCTTGGTCTCATACCGTTGGAGCAATTCTTTTGATGGACATATGGATGTATTTGTGGCATGTCATTAATCATAAGATCCCTTTCTTTTGGCGTTTTCATCGTGTGCATCATGCCGATGATAAAATGGACGTTACAACAGCCAGCAGATTTCATACCGGGGAAATTATCTTTTCCTCAGTTCTTCGTATTGGAATAATTTTGGTGATTGGGTTACACCTCTGGGAGCTGCTATTGTATGAGACTCTGATGTTTGCTGTAGTACAGTTTCACCACGCTGACCTTGCATTGTCCGAAAAAGCAGATAAAGCATTGCGCGCAATAATTGTAACACCTGCCATGCATAAAGTGCACCATTCCCGCTGGCAGCCGGAAACCGATTCAAACTATAGTTCATTGTTTTCTTTTTGGGATCGTATAGGAGATACATTTCGACTTCACAATCCGCTTAAAACATTGCATATTGGGCTTGATGAGTTTGATCGGGATGAGGACAAAAAAATAATGGGATTATTTACAATGCCATTTAGAAAAGGAAATCCTAAACAGGACAAAGAGTAAATAAATTAATGAAGCTTAAGATACCACCGGCTATAGTAACAGGTATTTTTGTAGGTTTAATGTGGGGTATCGATTACTTCTTTAATGAGGTTGGATTCTTGGGGTTGCCATGGCCCAATATTATTGCGGAAGTACTATTGGCTATTGGGGTGCTGTTTGGTGTATTGAGTATCTATCAATTTCACCGTAACACAACTACTATAGATCCCCTAAACTTAGACCAAACGGCCAGTCTTGTGACTGATGGTATCTATCAGCTTTCACGAAATCCGATGTATGTTGCCTTTTTGTTGCTACTTATCGCCTATAGCTTGGTATTACAGAATATATTGAGCCTTTTTTGCGTACCACTGTTTGTAGTGTATTTGAATCGATATCAGATTGAACCCGAAGAAGAAGCTTTATTGGAAAAGTTCGGGGATGAATATCGAGAGTACCGACAAGAAGTTCGTCGCTGGATATAGGTGTTTTCAGATAGCGTAAAATTCATTGTTTTCTGGAGCTATTTATCGGCCATCTCTTCTATCCATTGCATAAAAACAGAGGCGCTGTAGTCGGCAATTCCCTCTTTTTTATAGATGATTTTCCCTTCCTTTGAAATTACATAGGTAGTGGGTAAATATTCGCTTTGGAATGCTATCGGAAGTCTTGAAGCTGGGAAGTAATAGGGCATATCAAACTTTCTACTTTGCATAAATTGAACAGCCTTATGGGGTTCCTTATCCATAGAAAGGAGAATAAAACGAATATTTTCATGGTCCCCCACTTCATTATACAGGGTTTCAATGGTAGGCATTTCTGCAACACAGGGCGGGCACCATGAAGCCCATACGTTGAGAAAAATGAGATCTCCTTTAAAGTTACTCAAGGTAGTTCTGTTTCCATTGGTTTGCAGCAACTCTAATTGATAGTCTTGTGAACTTAATATCGGACCATCTGTGGTCGTAACCTGGGAGGTATCGGCATCAAAGAGGCCGGTCCAGAGCATACCGCGTTGTAAGGTGCCTAAAACTTCGGTATGCCATCCGGTAAAGTAGAGTAGGGCAATAACAGCTCCAATGACAGACCATTCAATAAGGCTTCGTTTCCAACTAGATTTTTTATCTTTTTCTGTAGAAGTCATAGCTTAAATGTAAGAAAAATATAGGTTGTCAATTGACTAATTTAGTAAGTATGAACTTTGTTTTTTGTGAGTATAGTGGAACTACATCTTGTTTTTATCCTTTTATATTGTTGGTTAATCTTGGTGGGGATGGCGTGAATAGGTCCACAGAGCCGGGAATTTTTTACGCGAAAAGAAATACCTTATTTATGAGGCAGCTGAGCTTAAATCATTTTACAGAAACATAATTCGATAATTAACGAAAAGAAGTTACTTTTAGTTATCAAATTTTGACAAATAAAATAAACACGAAACTCGTGAAAAATATTAGCCTTACGCTTCTCATTATACTCATTGGAGTTCAAACAGGATGGTCACAAGATCAAGATGCAAAGAATATAACAACGGATCGTCCCAAACTAGTAGTAGGAATTGTTGTAGACCAGATGCGATACGACTATTTACCCTTGTACTGGGATAAGTTTAAAAATAACGGTTTTAAGCGATTGGTAAATAAGGGATTTAGTTTTACGAATAATCACTTCAATTATGTACCAACGTATACCGGCCCGGGACATGCCGCAGTCTATACAGGGACAACACCTTCTGTGAATGGTATCGTCGGCAACTCCTGGTACGATCGTTCTATTGATGATGGTATGTATGTGGTAGCAGACTCTACGGTACAGCCGGTAGGCACCGACGGAGATACCGGGCAGATGTCCCCCCATAATTTATTGAGTACCACAATAACGGATGAGCTTAAATCAGCAAGTTCTGAGAGTAAAGTAGTAGCGGTATCTATCAAAGACAGGGGCGCTGTATTGCCTGCCGGTCACTTGGGGGATGGGGCCTATTGGTATGATGATACGAATGGACACTTTGTGAGCAGTTCTTGGTATATGTCGGAGCTACCAACATGGATGAAAGAGTTTAATGAGCGCGGCTTAGCCCGGGAATTAAGTAATAAAACTTGGAACACCTTACTGCCTATAGAACAGTATACCGAGAGTAATCCGGATGATACGCCTTATGAAGGCACCTCAGGGGATGAAGAGAAGCCGGTTTTTCCTCATGAGCTGGGGGAGTATTCTGAAGATGAATATTGGGCAGTAAAAGGATCCCCTTTTGGAAATACCTTGATTAAGGAGCTTGCTAAAGAAGCTGTGCAGCATGAACAATTAGGCAGCGATGAAATTACTGATTTTCTTGCCGTGAGTTTTTCGTCAACTGATTACGTGGGGCACCAGTATGGGCCACATTCTATTGAGCTGCAGGATACCTATCTGCGCCTTGATCGTGATTTGGCAGACCTGCTTAGTTATCTCGACCAAAAGGTTGGTGAAGGAAATTACATGGTCTTCTTGACATCTGATCACGGGGTTGTTGACGTTCCGGCTGAGCTCAAGGATAAAAACCTCCCGGGTGGTTATTTTGACAGTGATACTGTGATTGATCAATTGTCATCCTTTCTGAATGAGACCTATGGCTCCGGAGCATGGGTTGAGGATTATACTAACCAGCAGATCTATCTGGATCGAGAGTTAATAGCTACAGAGGAGCTTTCATTGAAACAGGTCCAAGATAATGTGGCAGATTTTCTTCTCCAGTTTGAAGGGGTAAAATCCACAAATACAGCTTATAATTTCCAGTATAAAAGTTTTGACCACGGTCAGCAGGCAATGTATCAGCGTGGCTTTATGTATGACCGTTCAGGGGATGTGTATATTCAGCTTAAGTCGGGTTGGTTAGATTCTAACTACCCCACGGGGACCTCGCATGGTTCACCATATAATTATGATACTCATGTTCCGCTTCTGTTTTACGGATGGAATGTGCCGCAAGGCAGTACCGGTCGCAAAACGGTTATTCCACAAATTGCTCCTACCATCTCAACGATGTTAAATATAGCACTGCCAAGTGGTTCGCCTGCTAATGTATTGCAATTTAAATAATAAGTGTTATTGGCAAACTCATCCTGAGTTTACTTAGTGCTTAACGTTTAAGAATATCAGATAATAGGGCCACAATATATTGTGGCCCTGTTATATAATAGAGTTTTGAAATACTTTTGATACTTCGCCGGTGAGACAACTCCTTTGTAGCTGCTATTTAACTACATAGCAAAGCATTTTACAGCTTATTTCCTTCCGTATTGGTTTTTGAGTTTTATCCCTTGATCAAGCTAAAGCCCAACCACACAAAAAACAGCCCAAGTACAAAGCTGGCCGCGGCATACAGAAAAGCATAGCCGGTATGTTCATGTTGCAACAGCGAAAAGAACTCATATGAAAAAGATGAGAAAGTAGTAAAGCCTCCACAAAAGCCGGTGGCCAGCAGCAGACGTGTTTGTTGACTCATGTTGCCATTTAACGAAGCTGCAATAATAATCCCAATAAGAAAAGAGCCTACCAGGTTAACGGCTAAGGTGCCTATGGGGAATTGGGATGACCAGTTCATGTTAACATAGTAGGACACCAGATAGCGGAGTATACTGCCAAAAAATCCTCCAAGACCCACCAAAAGTATAGATTGAAGCATATAAAAAGTTTTAGTTCTGCTGAATTTGTACGGGTACAGTTACTTTCTTCGCACCAAGACGGGCAAAGGTAAGTGTTACCGAAAGGGAATCTCCGATACTAAGTTCTCTGGTTATATTTTTGAGCATGAGGTGATAACCACCGGGTTCGAGACGCAATTTTTCTCCCGATGGTATGAGTTGGCTTCCGGCTGGTTCCATGGAGATAGTGCCATCTTCGTGTTTAATAGATTGATGAAGTTCCACAGACTCGGAAATTGTACTGCTTGTGCTGACAAGAGTATCCGGGCTGGCTGTACCATTCGTAATAGTAAGGTAGATCGTTGTTGTTTGGCCTTTAGGAGCCGGTCGAGCCCACCCATTAGAAAGCTCTAGTTTTCCCAATATAACTTCATTCGTATTTTTTTCTGTTTTTGATTCCGAACTGCATCCCCAAAATATTGTGATGTTAAAAAGGATTATTAAAATAAAGGTAATTGATGGTTTCATAGGGTTCTCAACGTTTGTATGTCTTCTATTACATATTCAGGAGGAACAACACTGGCTGGGTATTCAGAACGAATTCGTCCATTTTCGTCCATGAGATAGATAGTGTTTGAATGGCGCATATTGTAGTTGCTACTATCTTGGGCCAGTGAATCCGCAAAGGTTTTTACGGCTATAATTTCCATTTTTTTAAGCAGGGAATCCACTGTCGCTTGTTCTCCTGTTAAAAAAGTGAACTGATCGTTTAGTTTGTATTGCTGTTTGTATGATTTTAATACGTTGGGCGTATCGCGTTGGGGATCAAAAGAGATCTCTATAAATTGGATGCCGGTTGTATCTTTAAGTCCACGCTGGATGTTACTCATGTTTGCAGTAATAGCGGGACATACATCCGGGCAGTGTGTGAAGATAAAGCTTATAACTGCAATTTCACCGCGAAAATCGTCGGGGAATTGCACACGGCTGCTGTCAGTGTTACGCAGTTGATAGGTGTTGTTGCTTAAATCATACAGCGGTTCTGGCCCGCTGTTACACGAGGCCAGAATTACCGCTGCAGAAATAGCAATAAATAACGTAATTGCGTTATACTTCATAATGTGAATTTAGCTAATTGCCAGCGTTAAAATTTGTAGGTGATATCAAGATGGAATACTCGACCCGGTTCAGGAATGGATTGTTTGCTGAAAGGGTTTTTGGCATTCAGATGATTAACGTACTGGGTATTTGTTACATTTTCTACCCCTGCTTGCAATGATAATCGATTCCAAGCCGTTAGGCCGGTTTTTATTTCGGCTGTGAGATACCCATCTGTTGAAGTTTCTCCCCGTGTGGTAGCTACACGATCTTGTTCGGTGATCCAGTGGAACGTACCTTCCACAAACCAAGGTCGATCAGGTGATTCATAGCGAAGTCCGCCATCAATGCCGAAGGGGGAAATCCCTAAGGCCGGTTCATTTAATGAAATATCTTTTCCCCAAAGGTAATGGGCACTCCCGTTAAGTGATAGTGCATTGATTATTCGGTATGAGGCTGAGAGATCAAATCCCCAGAAACACGCTTTGCCATTAATATATCGAAATACCGTATCGGGGCTCAAGGGCAGACGTTTTTGGAGGTTTGTTGCTTCAAAGGTTATATACTCATCAAGTTGACGACCAAATAGATTAAGGGATAGGTTCCAGGATTGGTAGGTAGCGTCAATCCAAAGGTCGGCTTGTGTACTTCGTTCGGGGTCAAGGTCGGGATTTCCCACAAACTCCGCACTGGTTTGTGCCTTACTGGCCGGAATGCGATCAGAGTAGCGTTCGGTGGCATCAGCAGTACGTACTACCGAGCCAAGACCGGCGCCTAAGGTCCAGTGCTGGTTGGCAATATAGTTCAGGGTAAAGGAGCCGCTTAAGTTGGTTTCTGATTGTTCTAAATTGGTAGATACATTATTGGCAAAAAAGTTGCTGGTAGGGCCGGCATCAGTATAAACCAGATCCAGCCGAACGGTTGATGTTGCATTTAACTGATCAGTAAAGGAATGTTTGGCTTTGGCAAAAAGTCCCAGGTCGGTGACTCTGGCATCGGGCCACATCTGGTCTACAAGGGGGAACATGGCCGGCTTCATACCTTCATTACGTCGATCAATAGTGCGTACAGCATCACGATTGGCACTGTAGATATCTGTGCCTATTTCAAGATTCCATGAAGGAGCAGGTGTGAGTTCTGCAGTGATGTTACCACCGCTCACATGGGCACGTGCATCAACAGCAACGGCTAATGGAAAGGGGGGCATACGATTTTGGTCTTCTTGCGCGGTGGGTTTCCCATCATTATCCATACCATGGTCAACATTGTTTATATAGGCTTGAGCCTTTAATGAGCTGAGAATCCCGTTTTCTGGGATCCACTCCCAGTTGGCCGAATAATTATAGGTATTAAAAAAATCGGCATTGAGTAGTCGGCCGGGATAATCAAGGTTTTTTTGATTCTGATATCCTATAGAAATATCTACGTATGACTTAGAAGTAAGCGCATATCCGAATTTAGCACGAAGTTCACGGGATAGGAAGTTTCCGGGAATATTGGTGCCATTGCCAGACTCGAAATCATTGCCCTCGCGCCAGGCACCGTGTACCCAGTAGCCAAACTTACCGGTGCTGCCCCGTACTGATACGGCTTCTTCAATAGCATTAAGGTTGGAGTCGTATCCGCTGGTAATGGTCCCCCCGAAAGTTTTCGTTAGGGTATTTAGTGGTTGGGTTTCAACGTGAACGGCGCTCATATTTCCTGCCCCCCATGTTAGGGCATAGGGCCCTTTGACAACCTCAATTTTTTTTATAGCTGTTGGATCAAGATGACTCAATGGGGAATCCATACGAGCAGGGCCGCCTGGGAAAATGCGTGTGCCATCAAGGTAGGTTCCAATTTCTGTTTCTCGTAAACCCCGGATAACAGGGTCTAGACCTGCAGGGCCCCTCCGTACGGCATCAACACCGGCAATATTTCGAAGGAGTTCTCCTGAATCTCTTGGGTTGGCTTCTTTGACTTCATTTTCTTTCATATTAGCTTCTGCAATTTGGTCGGGGCGCAGAGCTGTAATCTGTATACCATTTAAGAGCATAGAACGCGGGCTTAGTTCTATTTTTATTTCAGCTCTTTCTCCGGGAGAAAGCTGAATCGGTTTGATTATTTTTTTAAAGCCGATGAAAGAGAAGATCAGGGTATACGAGCCGGGATCGACTTTGGAGAGGGTAAATGCCCCCTGGCCATTGCTGGATGACCCTTTGTTGGTATTCTTAATGATTATGTTTACGCCCGGGAGCGGTTTGTTGTTTTCTTCATTGAAAACCTGTCCATTAATTGTAGCCGTTTGTTGTGCTAATGACGTGCTAAAAGCACACAAAAGTAGTACAGCGGTAGTTGTGTATTTAATAATATTCATAGTTCTGGTATTACTTAAAAATGGTTCGCGATTATAGTTCTGTCGTTATGACTAGATATCGTCATCAAAATTGACAGAGAAGTGGAATGATGTTCGCCTTAACCAATTTTTGGAGGGGGAGAGGGGGGCTCAGCAAGCCAGAGAGAATAGTCTTTTATATTTCCAATATATATAGACTGGCCGGTCCTGTCGAAGTTTGGAATAGAGGGTAGAGTGTCAGTAAAGAAAAGTAAGATTCGTGCTTGGCGATCTACTCGTTGGTGGGGTGCTTCGTGTGCCTGCTTTTCTTGTCGCTCGTGCATCTTTTTTTCGAGCTGGCACATGCCGTCACACTCTATGTCGGGATTATTCCGATTTACACAAAGCTCAGAAGTAATATGATCATAGTTGGCAATATACCATGTAAGTGGCATGGCAAAACGCACAAGTGAGCCCAGTACACATACTATCAACGATATGGTAACTGCCTTTCTGATCATTGATTTACTAGTTAGTCACAAAGAGAGATAGCAATTTTTATTACCTGGTTTAATTTCAACTTTCCTGTCGGGATGTCGAATATGTTATATCAGTCCCAAGCTTAAGAAGCAAAGATGAAGGAAGCATGAATTTCTTCATCTTTAATCGGTTATTTCCGTTTTTTCTTTTCTTCTAAAAGTTGTCGCATAATAATATGGGCACTTTGTTGAGTTACAGTTCGTAAGCTATCCCGATTTGCCTCATCATTGAGTTCATAAGTTACCCCATCAGCTCCGAAAGTTCGGTAGACCCAGTTTTTAGTGATGGGAGAGCTGGTATCAAAAGCTTCAACATCAACGGGGTAGTCAGGAAATGCTTTTTTGAGGCTGTCAATCCATTGAAACGTAAAATCCTGGGGAAAGGTGTCAATTTCACGATTGATGGGATAAAAGATATTTTCATCAGTAGAGTGGAAGTCGATGCCGTAGTAAACTTTGCGTAGGCTATCCCGTTTTAAGGGTAATAAATCATCACGGATCTCCTGTGTTTCCGGTTGGTTAAAGTTAATCCAGTCTCGGTTAAGATCTACGCCCCCTGCATTATGGCGCCAATGTCCTTGTTGTACGCCATCAGGGTTAGCAAGAGGGTAAGCCCAAACTTCAAACTCTTTCCTGAATTGAGAAGCCAACGGTTTTTCAGAGGCAAGTTCGTTAATAAAGATTTGTGAGGCGATTCCGCCCGTGACTTCGGGGGGATGTTGACGCCCCGTAATGATGACGACACCCTGAGGTTGTGAACTATCAGCCTGCCCAATAAGCATTTTGTATATGGGACGATGTTGATGGGAGTAGCCTACCGTATCTATGGTAACCCAAGGTTTCGAAGCCAGGGAATCGGCCCACTGATTATATTTCTTGCCGGTTAATATTTCCTGGGCAGCAACCCAAAGTGGTTCAGTGTCTATATGTAGGGTAAGGGTCGCTGTACCGGCCGTGGTATCAGTTCGTACTTTGGCGCTGTCAATACGTTGCCAGTTTCTGCCATCGTGACTTAATTTCGGTATATAGCGATGTTTCCCATGTTTGTATGTTAGCTGCAAGTCGACGGTTTTACTGCTGTCGCTCCATATTTTAAATGCATACCAGGGACTATTATTAACAGGATGGTTTTCCGGCTCAATGAGTACACGATATAAGGTGTCATTGACTTGGTAGAAATCATTCATCCGTGCGCCAGCAAATTCATTGCTTATCCAAATGGATCCTTTGTTTACTCCAATTCTGCGTTTATGCTGAGGCTGGATCTCTTTATCGGTAGTAATGGTAACGCCTTCAGGATCATAGGAAAAACCGCTAAACTCTTCCGAGCTACTGCAGTTAACTACTAATAGCAATGAAAGTATCACCAACGAATAAGCAAGTAGAATAACGGGGTGCCGGATAGTCATAAACGTAGATTTTAATTTATTGGAAGCAGAAAAGGTAATGAAAAAAAAGAAGCTCAAAAATCATTATTCTCGTATTGCAGCAAATTTAGAGTCTCTTTTTGATGCATTCTCCCAATATCTTATTATTGAATACCTTTTTTGAATAAGCCATTTTTAACCTTGCCTGCTAGCTTAATGGGGTCACGATTTTTTTTCTTTTTTTTAATGGGATTTGTGGGGATCTCTTTTCTGCCAATACCACAGGCTGTTGCCCAAGAAGCCGGTATACCCGACCAGGTTTGGAAAGTGAGATTTGAAGGTAATGATCAGTATTCGGCGATGGTGTTGTCTGAACAGATTGCGACTGAACAACCAACATTTTGGGAAAAGCTATCGTTTTGGGACCAAACGGGCTATGCCATTGATGAGAGAAAGATAAAAAAAGATGTAATCCGGTTGCAGAACTATTATCGCAGGCGGGGCTTTGTTAATGTTCAGGTTAGTTATCGCATTAAGGAGGAGGGTAAATCTTGGAAAAAAAAGGTTGTTTTTGAAATTGATGAGCAACTACCTATTCGTATTCAGTCTGTAAGATATAAGTTCGAAGCGAAACGTACCGAGATAGCAGAAATACAGAAAGATAAATCATTCCAGCGAGTTAAAGAGAGACAAGCATATCGTAAAGGCAGGAGATATGAAACGATACGGGAGCCGGAAGTAATTGGTACGTTCACTGATGTATTTAAAAACCTCGGTTTTGCTTATGCCCAGGTTTCGGTTGAGGCAAAGGTTGATACTTCCAAACTATCGGCTTACCTAACAATTAAGGGGGATTTGGGACCCCGAACGTATATTAATAACATTTCAGTGGAAGGGGCTGAAAGCATTTCAGAAAAATATATTTTGAGAGAAGGAGATCTCAAAAAAGGAGAACGTTATAGTTTAAAAAAGTTAAGAACTGCACAAAAGGAGCTATTTAACAACCATCTTTTCCGGTTTGTGACGATTAGCATTCCTGAACAACAAAAAGATTCTACCTTAGATCTACAGATGCGAGTGCGTGAGCATGATCTTCGTTCTGTTGAGTTGATGGCAGGATTTGGAACTGAAGAGTATTTGCGGGGACAAGTGAGCTGGAAGCATCGAAATGTTGCCAGACGGGGACACCGATTAACAGCAACAGCCCACGGTTCTTTTATTGAACAGTCACTCCGACTGGATTATCTTTTCCCGTATCTCTATAACACGAAAAGCAGTGTGGCTATATCTCCTTTTGGGCAGCACCTTTTGCAGAACAATTATGAACTGCTACGAGCTGGAATTACTAATAGTTTAATTTATCGTTATACCGAGAATTTAACGGCTTCCGGCTCTTATGAGTTCACGAAAAACAAAGAACTTTCACAGCGACTTGATAGCAGTTTGCCTGATACCACTCTGGAGTATGACCTGTCTTCTTTCCAGTTTAGTGGATACTATAATCAAACATTGGGCCGTGAACAAGAGGGATGGGTTTTTCAACCGTATTTAGAACTTTCGGGGTTATTTGGATTGGCTACGTTTCAGTTTCAAAAGTTATCGGCTGATATTCGGCGTTTTACACGTCTTTCTAATACTACTATGCTGGCAACACGCCTCCAGGGAGGGGCTTTATATAATGTACCGTCTGATTCTCTTCCCAAGAATATAAGATTTTATTTAGGTGGTACTAATTCGGTGCGGGGTTGGCATCGTCAACAGCTTGGGCCTAAACGTGCTCAAACTGACAGTACAGGTTTTAAGAAGTATATTCCACGAGGCGGGCGTGCAATGGTCAGTTTTAATATTGAGGTCCGTCAAGAACTTAACTTTTTTGTTGATGGTTTGGGTATTGCTTTCTTTCTGGATGGCGGACAGGTATGGCATACATTCCATCGTACAAATACAAGGCCCATTCAATTTGGAGCGGGGGGAGGTTTGCGGTACAAATCCCCGGTGGGCCCAATACGAATAGATGTGGGGTATAAGATTAATCCCACTGATGAAGATTTAAATAGATATAATGGGCAGGATTTTGGAAGTGCCTGGGATAGAATTGGTATACACCTAAGTATAGGGCAAGCATTTTAATGACTGAGGAATCTATCCGACATAGCAGTTTTAAAAAATGGGGCAAACGCTTGTTGTGGTGTTTGCTGGGGGTGGGGGTATGCCTGCTGTTGGCGCGGTTATCATTAAAGACAAAGATCGTTCAAAACTGGGTTAAAGATACTGTCAGGCATTCTGTCAACGAAAATATTGATGGGCAATTAGTGATTGGCAATTTGTCCGGGGATTTGTGGAATCACCTTTCTATTTCAGAAATTTCTTTGACTCAAGGTGAAGATACGTTGGTGAATGTAGATTCTTTAACTATATCCTACAATATTTGGCCTCTTGTTGGGGGAAAAGTTGACGTCGATAGGCTGGATATCTTTCGTCCAACGATAGGTTTGGAGGAAAAAAGTGGGAGATGGAATATTCAGTCGATAGTCAAAGAGTCGCCCGATACAGCATCTGGTAGTACAGGATGGGCAATCGGGGTTCGGAGTTTTAAACTACATAACGGTTTGGTATCGGTAACTTCTGATAGTTTGTTACCTGTGGATGGTTTTACAATTAAGGAGTGGGAGATTGCAAGTAGTTTTGAATATGGTGAATCATACAATATAGATCTACAGAATTTGTCGTTTAAACTGTACGAAAAACGATTGTCGGGGCCGGTTCAACTAACAACTGTGGCATCAGCTGATAAGGAGAAGCTAACCCTGGAGAAGCTGGTAATGGCAACCGGACGGTCAATGATAGAAGGTCGCGCTTCAGTAAGTACGCAAGATTCAAGCGGTCAATTAAGTGTTGACGCTTCTCCGGTATCTTGGGAGGATATTATGGCTTATGCAGAAGAGATACCGGTACGTAAAGATATGCGTGTAAATATAGGGGTTAAGGGTAGCAAAGGGCAGTTTAGGTCTACTTTGAATGTGCATGCCCCCGGTCTCGAAAAGTTCGCTCTCACCAGTCAACTGCATTGGGATGAGGGATTGGTTTTGGAAGAGCTTTCTACAGAGATCAAACATTTTGATCCAGTCATACTACTAGCCGATACAACACTGCCGGCCTTGGCCCAGTTTAATGCCAGGTTTAATGGGCAGTTCCCTTTGGCCGATTATCGTAACAGCTATGGCGCTTTTCAGATTTCTGGGCACGATGTTAATTATGCTTCTTATAATATCGATCAGTTTAACGGGGAAGGAAAGGTTGATGATGCGAAGGCAACGTTTGATTTGGAGTTAAATGCAGGTCAACAGCAGTTGGATGCTAGTGTAACTTCAGAGCAGTTATGGTCTGACTATCCAATGGTTGGTGCTCAAATTCGGGCTGAGCGTTTTAATCCCGGTTATTGGGCAGAGGACTCTACCTATGGCGGACGTTTATCTTTTACTACTGAAGTGTCAGGAAGGGGGTGGTATCCCCAACAGAACCCGTGGAGCTATGCTCTTACAATTAATAAAAGCCGATTGATGGGGCAGCCAATTTCAGAAGGTACAATGAAGGGGAAAATAAGTAGTGAGGAGATATCCCTTGACAGCCAGTTTGATATTCGAAAAGGCATGTTGGAAGTAATGGCTAAGGTGAAGAATTTGCATCAAATCCCGTCATTCAGCTATGAATTGGAAAGTCGGGATCTCGATGTTGCTGCTTTAATGGGGATAGAGGATTTTAAAACGGCAATAAATGCTGTTGTTACCGGCAAGGGGCAAGGAAAAGATATCCCAAACCTTAGTTTAAACTCTACCGTAGATATCGATTCTTCTCTGGTGAATGGGGAGTTATTACGCAGTTTTTCTTCCCACATTACTCTTGATGATTCCATCGCTGTAATTGACAGTGCACGATTGCAAAGTACTATTGCTGAAGGAACGTTGAAGGGGCAAATGAATATCCTGAAGAGATATGATGCACAAAATGAACTTACTTTAGATCTACAACTAAAAGATGTTAAATCGTTAGCTCCGTTGGTAGATGTAGAGGAGTTAGGTGTCAAAGGGCAGGTCACTGGCCGTTTACGCCCTATTAATGGGAATGGTCTGGAATTTAGAGGAGCTTTTGATTTTGCAAATCTGACATATGGGCAGGTATTTGCTGCGGATAGGGCCAAAGGCGCATTGAATACCAGAATTCTTAAGGCATTAGAGTATAAGCTAAATATAGATTTGGAAACGCCCATATTTTCGGGAGTAAAAGTTCAGGATTTGGAACTCCAAAGCCGAGGAGCATATTCTGAATTTTCTGCAAATGGGCAGTTCGACCTTCAGTTTTCGAGTCCTAATGAAGGTAGGATTGAACATTCAGGAGATTATAGGATCGAAACGGATTCTATCCGTGTACGAACGCGAGAATATAATATTATCAGTGATTATCGCATATTAAGCCTTGAAAACTCTTTTGATATGACGTTAACCGGGGATACGTTTCGAATGGAAAGAATGCGGGTGTCATCCGGTGATGGAGCCTTTTTTGAAATGGCAATACCAGTATTAAATGCAAATGAGCAGGAGGCTGTGATTCATGGTGAGGCTCTAAATACAGCAGTTGTCCAGAGCTGTTTGTTGGATAAAACGCTTATTAAAGGGATGCTGTCGGGCAGGATGGAATTTTCCAGAAATGACACAGCACTTAACGCTCAGGGAGAGTTGGTTTTATCAGATGTAGAATATAAAGAGACCCGTTTTGATACGTTATTGCTACAGGGAAATATTGCAAATCAGCGTTTGAAAGGGGATTTGTCCGTAAAGCACGATCAGCAGGAGTTGATTACCGGACAGGCCAATCTGCCATTTAAGTTGGGAAATCCTGAAAAGTTAACTGATCGTTTTTTCGAGGAACCGGTACATGGTAGTATACAGGTGCGTAAAATATCTATCGACCGTTTTAAATCTATTTTTGCAGAGGTGGGAGTTACAAACACGACCGGGTTATTTTCATTTCGTGGAACCCTTGATGGTAAAGCAGGGGACCCGCGTTTCGTTGCCGATGCTACCTTGAGTAAGGCCACGCTTTCTGGGGTATCGGTGGACTCGGTGACTGCAGGTTTTGATTATAATCATGCGGTAGAAGAAGTTGAGCTTGATGCTTCTGTATTATCATTAGGTCAAAAGGCAGCAGATATAAAAAGCGAAGTTCCTTTTTATATTAATTTGAGGACCTTTGAGTTGGGCCTCCCTGCAAAACAAGATTCAATTTTTGTAGATATAGAAACTAATGACTTTAATCTTGCTGCAGTGAATGATTTCTTAGATCGCCGCCGGGTCCGAAAAGTGAAAGGGAGATTGAATGGGGCTGTACAATTTTCGGGGAGTATAGGAGATCTAAAAACAGACGGTGAATTAGTATTTGATAATGGCGCATTGCAATTAGTACCTGCAGGAATAAAGGTTAAAAATGTGCAAGCTGCTCTGGATTTCGAATCGGACCATGTTCAGCTAAAAGAGTTCTCTGCTGATAGTGATAACGGAACTATGACTGCCAGTGGAAAGGTTGGTTTAAGAAATATGGAACCGGGTGCATTAGATATAGATTTGAGAGCTAAGAATTTCCGTATTGCCAATACTGATCAATATAATGCAGTTATTAACCTTGATGCTAATGCTGGCGGTAAGGTGAGTCAGCCTAAAATGTCAGGAGACCTGTCTTTTGTAAGTGGATTTCTGAAGCTAAATAACTTTGGGGAGAAATCAGTGGAGACCGTACAGCTCGATACACTTGACCAGCCAGCAGTGAATGTTAATATGTATGATTCGCTGGCCTTGGACATGAATATTTCTTTTGATAGAAGGTTCTATATCCGTAATAATCGCTATCTGGAGATGGAGGTTGAGCTGAATGGAGCTCTTGATTTAGTAAAAGAGAAAGCAGAAGATCTTGAACTTTTTGGAACTATTAGAACACCCGGTGGGTATGCCCGCCCTTTTGGTAAACGATTTAATTTAGAGGAGGGGAGTGTGGTTTTTTCTGGTGATCCTACGAATCCTAAACTTTCAATACGGACGAGATATCAACCTCCGCAAACACAAGAAGATATTACGATCTGGTATATCATTGAGGGGACTGTTGAAAATCCAAAATTCAAGTATGAGAGTCGCCCCACTATGCAGTTAGAAAATATTATAAGCTATACCATTTTTGGTCAGCCTTTCTATGCTCTCAACTCATGGAAACAGGTTGTTGCCGGTTCGGGAAATAATTCTGCCGCTAATGTAGCTCTCGATGTTCTGTTGGATAGAGTAGAAGCATTGGCAACACAGAAGCTGGGTATCGACGTAGTTAAGATTGATAATATTCAGGTGGGGGAAGAAAGTGGTACGCAGATTACGACAGGCTGGTATTTAAATCCCAAAGTATTTCTGGCTATACAAAATGTGATTACGGGTTCGACACCAGATACAAGTTTTTTACTTGAATATATGCTACGCAAAGATCTTAAACTGCTTATAAGGCAGGGAAATGGTATTCGGCAAGGGGTGGATATCAAATGGAATTACGATTATTAATGAGTAAATAATAATTGGGGTTACGGATCTCTCCAGATTGTAATATCTTATACATTGAAGTATAGTTACTTAATATGCTGTTTGCCAAGGAGACTTAATAAGATCTACATAATTAATGAACAGTATCAGGGGAGTTATGCTTCCGTTTAAAAGTATTAGCCTACGGTGGCATAATCTCCTCGAAAAGAGGAAGGGCTGTATTGCTCTGTAAGTAACTGGTAATGATGATAATTTAATTATTTGCGATTTATGATTTACTCAAATAAAGATAAAAAGTTAGCAAAGAAAATATTAGAGTTTAGTTGTGAACTGGAAAAGGGACAAAATGTAATGCTACAGCTGATGGGCCTTAATGGAATCGGATTGCTTCGAGCCTTGGTTGAGCATGCCCGGGCGATGGGAGTGAATCCCTATGTGCAGATTGAAGACACCCAAGTGCAGCGCATGCTTATCGAAACCGGTGATGAGGAGTTTTGGAAAGGACAGGCTCAGAACGATCAGCTGCCCAAGATGAAGAAGATGGATGCCTTTGTAGGAGTGCGTGCCTCATTGAATATTTATGAGAAGGCCAATGTCGGTAAAAAGGAAAATAAAGCCTACGCTGATCATTTTCTGGATCCCGTGCACTATAAAGAGCGAGTAAATAATACCAAATGGGTAGTGCTGCGCTATCCCTCTGAAGCTTTTGCGATGAATGCCAAGATGCCAACGCACGAGTTTGAGGAGTTTTATTACAAGGCCTGTCTGTTGGATTATACAGAGCTGGCTGAAGCGATGAAGCCCCTGCAAGCTCGCCTTGAAGATACCGATATGATTCGCCTGGAAGGGGAAGGTACAGACATCGAATTTTCGGTAAAAGGACAGACCTGGATCCCCTGCTTTGGGAAACGAAATATTCCTGATGGAGAACTGTTTTCATCTCCGGTATTATCTTCTGTTAATGGGCATATCACCTATGCCCCTTCAGTCTACCAGGGGAATCCCTTTGAATATGTAAAACTGGAGGTTCGTGATGGGGTCGTTATCGATTCGGATTCATCCAATAATGAGGCCCTGCAGGATATTTTGGATACCGATGCCGGCGCGCGTCAGTTTGGAGAGTTTAGTTTTGGGCTTAATCCCGTAATTAAAGAGCCGATGTATGATATCCTTTTCGATGAAAAGATATACGGATCTAACCACCTGACGCTCGGAAATGACTACGAAATTGCCCCGAACGGTAACGAGAGTAATATCCACTGGGATCTTGTGTGTATCGGCGCTGATGTATATCTCGACGATGAAAAGATCCGTGAGGGTCGCAAATTTATTTCAGATGATTTGAAGGGCTTAAATCCGGAGAATTTGTTGGGATAGTAGTGAGGTATATACAAACTTTTTTATGGAGCGACATGGTAATCCATGTCGCTTTATTTTTTTTAATGATATGTCGTTAAAGCTTTTTGCCATTAACGGAGGATACCACCTTATAGGATTTGGTGTAGCAGGATTAATTATAGGTCTGTTTTAGAATGTATATGTTTTTTGTTCCGTTTCATCAAAACTGAGGTAAGTTCAGACTTTCTGTTTTAGAAAGGTTATTGGAACATTCATTTGGATATCCAATTTATATTCATTCAGTTACAGCCAATACCAAGGATATCCAAAGATAAATTTAACGATGGATTTTAGATTCGGTACGTTGCTTGGGCTCTTAGCAATGCTATTGGTTAGAGCACCCGCAATTACAGCTCAAAAAAATGTTGCGAACCAAGGTAGGGGGGTTGCAAATATCACCTCAGAACATGTTAAGATCAATTTTGATACAGCTGGTCATTTACTAAAAACGAGTAACGTTGTTAAAACGCAGAAAGGGCTGAGAAAAGAGAACCCGGATAAAGATGCAGTTTTGTTGTCTGATGTTATTGATGTGCCAATTCAGCAGGTAACTCCTTTTTTAGCTTTAGGCAGTCGGTTGGTGTTAGATAATGCAGTTGATCAATTATCAGCTATTCAAATTGAAATCCGATCTCTAGACAATACCCAACAATGGTCAGCATGGAGGGAGATTAAATGGGATACCCACCTTACAGACAGTAAGGATACGCTTGTTGGGAGATTACAGTTTTTGTCCGAGACTATAGCTACTGTTCAGTTTCGGTTAGTATTAAAGCGTCGATCAGCAAGTATAACTGGAAACGCCCGTTTACGTTCTTTAGCCATTTCTTTTACCAGTCCCGGTGCTACTGATCCCAAACGCTTAAAAGAAATCCAAGAGAAAAATAAAGAAGTAACTCTCCAAAAAGAGTATGAATCGAATGGAAAGGAGTATCCCATGCCTGATTTTGTAAGCCGTACCGATTGGGATTGTCCCGATGGCCAACAGCCGAGCGGACCGTATCCTTTGACGGATGTGACGCATCAAATTGTACACCACTCCGCGGGTACAAACAGTACTGATGACTGGCCTGCTGTAGTTAGGGCAATATGGGATTACCATGTAAACACTAATGGGTGGAGTGATATCGGGTATAACTGGTTGATAGATCCCAATGGGATAGTTTACCAGGGGCGTGGATGGGTTGATGGCGATGATGAGGTGCAGGGTGCTCATTTTTGTGGTACCAATTCCAATACGATGGGGGTTTGTCTAATGGGTAATTTTGAGGAGGTGGCTCCGAGGGAAGAGGCAAAAAAATCACTTTCCAATTTACTAGCATGGAAATCCGACGAAAAGAATATCGATCCCTTGGCTATTCAATATCATTCTTCGAGCCAGCAAAACTTAAAAACCATAAGTGGGCATCGTGATGGTTGTAATACATTGTGTCCGGGAGAAAATCTATATACTCAATTGCCTCAAATACGAAACAGGGTAAAAGAATTAATCCAGGAATCAACAGTACCTATAACAAAAGTCGATTCGGTGGGTAATTATCCCAATCCATTTAGGGGTACTACCAATATTACCTTTTCACTTACCGAATCCGGTATGGTACGCCTTACGGTTTGGAATATAAAAGGACAATTTATTGAGGAAGTTACGCGGAGATTATATTCGCCGGGTTCACACAGTGAACTCTGGAATGCAACTGGATACGCTTCAGGGATCTATTTTTGCCGGATTGATTTTAAGGGACAATCAATCGTTAAAAAGATGGTTCTGGTGAGACGATAAGATTTGAAACAGTCCCGAAATATATAGTTGGGATGGTATAGTAAAAAAAGACCCATTGGTTATTAATTCCAATGGGTCTTGAAATATGATTATTTATGTCATTTGCTATTTCGCCCAGGCTTCGGCATCCTCATAGATTTCTGCAAACTCTATGCGTTCACCATCGTCACTGATGGTAGCCTCAAAGTATGTTTCACCTTCGTCCTGTCGTTTAATGAGTTCGGTAGCCAGCTGATCAATAATCTTGGTCTGTATCAGACGCTTAAGCGGACGCGCGCCATAGACCGGATCGTAACCACGTTCGGCCAGCCAGTCTTTAACAGGTTCAGATACTGACAGTTTGATATCTTTCTTGTCAAGCATCTTGTGTACCCGTTTCAGCTGGATATCCACAATCTCTCGGATATGTTCTTTGTTCAGTGGGTGGAACACAATAATATCATCCACACGGTTCAGGAATTCCGGGCGAATCTTCTTCTTGAGTCGATCCATCAGCTTGTTCTGAAGCTTGCTGTATACCTCATCGGTAAATTCACCGCCTGTTTCCTCAATCTTTTCAGAAATGATATGTGAGCCGATGTTACTGGTCATGATGATGATTGTATTCGTAAAGTCGACCGTAACTCCTTTGTTATCGGTCAGTCGACCTTCATCAAGCACCTGCAGAAGCATGTTAAATACATCGGGATGTGCTTTTTCGATCTCATCCAGCAAGATTACAGAGTATGGCTTGCGGCGTACAGCTTCTGTCAGTTGTCCGCCTTCATCATAGCCCACATAGCCGGGAGGGGCTCCTACCAGTCGGCTTACACTGTGCCGCTCCATATACTCACTCATATCAATACGAATCATCGCATCCTCGTCATTAAAGAGGAAATCGGCCAGAGAACGAGCCAGCTCAGTTTTACCAACACCGGTTGAACCAAGGAAGAAGAACGAACCAATTGGGCGCTGTGCATCCTGCAGTCCGGCCCGAGATCGGCGCACAGCATTGGAAACGGTTTCGATAGCAGGATCTTGTCCTACTACACGCTTGTGTAGTTCATCTTCAAGGTGAACTAATTTCTCACGTTCACTTTGCAGCATTTTTGTTACCGGGATGCCGGTCCAGCGAGAAACAACATCGGCAATATCCTCATATTCTACTTCTTCTTTAAGCATTGCTCGGCCTTCCTGCACTTCATCCAGCTTCTCCTTGGTCTCTTCAAGATCTGTTTCTAGCTGGTTTATAGTGCCGTAGCGCAGCTCTGCTACCTTTTCGTATTTGCCTTCCCGTTCAGCTTTTTCAGCCTGGTTGCGGGCCGTTTCAATAGCTTTTTTCAGATCGCGTGTTTTCTTTATGAGATCGCGTTCAGTATCCCACTGGTTGCGCATGGTCGAACGTTTCTCTTCAAGGTCGGCCAGCTCTTTCTCGATATTTTCGATTTTTTCTTTGTTATCGCCACGTTTCAATCCTTCCCGCTCAATTTCGAGCTGACGAATTTGTCGTTCCACCTGATCGAGTTCTTCAGGCATGGAATCAATCTCCAGCCGTAGTCGAGAGGCAGATTCATCAATAAGGTCAATTGCTTTATCCGGCAAGAAACGCTCGCTAATATAGCGGTGTGAAAGCTCAGCAGCTGCAACGAGTGCTTCATCGCGAATCTTTACTCCGTGATGAAGTTCATAGCGTTCTTGCAGGCCACGCAGGATAGAGACCGTGTCTTCAACGGAAGGTTCATTAATAAGTACTTTCTGCATGCGGCGTTCCAGGGCACGGTCTTTCTCAATATGTTTTCGATATTCATCAAGGGTGGTAGCACCGATGGCATGGAGTTCGCCGCGAGCCAGTGATGGCTTTAGGATGTTAGCGGCATCGACTGAACCTTCGGCTGCCCCGGCTCCTACAAGTGTATGAATTTCATCAATAAAGAGAATGATTTCACCGGCTGAGTCGGTAATTTCATTTACAATCGCTTTCAGACGTTCTTCAAATTCCCCGCGGAATTTAGTACCGGCCATTAGTGCCCCCATATCAAGGGCTACAATGCGTTTGCTTTTGAGACTTTCCGGCACGTCACCCTTAGTAATGCGCAGGGCCAAGCCTTCGGCAATAGCCGTTTTACCGACACCGGGCTCCCCAATCAATACGGGGTTATTTTTAGTACGGCGCGATAGAATCTGCATGACGCGCCGTATTTCATGGTCACGCCCAATAACAGGATCAAGTTTGTTCTTTTCTGCTTCTTCGTTAAGATCGCGCGCATATTTATCCAGCGCATTATAACGGCTTTCTGCGTTGGGGTCGTCAACCTTTTGAGAGCCACGGACATCCTGCAATATTTTTAAGACATCCTGCTTTTTGACGCCGTGCTCTTTTAGCAGATTGCCGGCTTTGTTATTGGTTTCCAGCATCCCGATGAGCACATGTTCTGAGCTGATATATTCGTCTCCAAGTTCATCAGCTGATTTCTGAGCCTCATCAAAAAGTCCTTTGGAATCATTGGACAAATACTGTCCCGATACAGAGGCTCCTTTAACAACCGGGAGTTTATCAACCCGACTCTGTAGTTCTGTTTTCAACTGTGGTAGTCGAACTCCAACCTTATTGAGTATGGTGTTTACCACATTGTCAGAATCCGATACCAAAGCCAATAAAATATGCGATGGATCAACGGCTTGATGGTTGTTCTCCGAAGCTAAGTCAACCGCATCTTTTACAGCCTCTTGTGCTTTAAGCGTAAGTTTATCCAAATTCATAATGGAGTAATTCTATTTAGAAATTTTCTTTTTATCCTTTCACCATAATATGTGCTAATACCATACCGCGCTTACAATTATGCCTAAATTACAGAATCATAATACAAAGAATGTACGTACTATTGTCTTTTCATCAGAAAAATAACAGCTTTCTGCCAACATCAAATTAGAGTAAGCATGTTTGACAGTGTATAAGGCGATTTTTGGGGATATATATTGTCAAAATCACATATCGACAGGGGGTTTGAATACGAAATACGTTTAAACGAGGGATAAGTGAAGTTCTATGAGGGGGGCTCTTATCAGGTAAGTCTGGAAAGGTATTGAATGAAAGTATCTTGGATATTACGTTTTAAGTAAAAAGCTAATAAATCTGACGGAGATATGAATACAGTTACAATTGAAGATGTGAGTATTGAACTCAAGCGAGGAGATATTGCCAGTCAATCTGATATTGAAGCAGTGGTTAATGCAGCTAATGCCCAGCTTCGCACAGGTGGTGGCGTTGCCGGCGCAATACATCAGGCAGCGGGTCCCAAACTGGCACAAGAAACTCGCCCTATGGCACCCATCAAACCAGGCGAAGCTGTTATTTCCGGGGCTCATAATCTGCCGAATGATTATGTAATCCATTGCTTAGGACCTGTATATGGACGTGATGAACCAGAAGAGGAGCTGCTGGCTAATTGTTACCGTAATGCGTTACAACTGGCTAAAGATCATAACATTGGAACTGTAGCTTTTCCTTCAATTTCAACAGGGGCTTTTGGCTATCCCATGGAAGATGCTGCCGATGTTGCCTTTCGTACAATTAAGGAGGAAGCTTCAGTATTGAGATCTGTACGCTTAATACGATTTGTATTATGGGGCGAAAAGGCGATGGAAACGCATGAAAAGGTAATGGAGGAAATATTCAGCTAAGAATGTGCTGGGGATATTTTTCTTCCAATAAATAGAGCAGCCATAAGTGCGAGCATCCCGCTCATACTATTATAGTTGAATCATCTATTTTTTCTTAACAAGCATTAATAACTTCTTAACTACATGTAACGGTTAGTTCTTATTTGCCATAAATCTCATTGAGAACTCCGGCAAGACGAACACCGGCTTTAAGAAGACGCTTATTAAGAAGTTCGTAGTTTCGATAGCTATATTCATAGCCAATCTGGCGATCGTCAGGCAAATCATATACTTGCTCACGAAGTTTCATAGATTCTCTTGCCCAGTCCAAAACCCCAGAGTCTTGCCAATCTTTCAGCTGCTCATTAGTAGGGTGGTTAATAGCCGTAGAAAACTCAGTATAACTCAATTTACGATCTTTGATCATTTCTGAATCCCAAACACGGTGCAGGTTCGATTCCTCATAGAACCACTCAACCTTTGTGGAATTACCACCGCGATCTTTACCAGTGCCTACATGCAAAGGTTGATGAATATCGCCAATCAAATGTATAAGCATTTTTAGATTTTCTTGTTCCTCTTGCTTATTGAGGGCACCACTTTTTAACTCTCGAACAATAGTACGAATAGTATTGATAAGATCCCCATCAGGATTTTTTTCTGTTTCCGCATATGTCATCCCATCAGGGATTGTTACCCAGTGCCAGCTATGAGTATGGTCATAAGCAGGATCAGATTTAATACGATCCATCCAAGTACTGGCAATGGCCATTGAAGTAGGGCCTAATACACGATCGACAGCCTCTTTAGCCTCAGGATTTAAATAATCTGCTGCAATGTCTCCTACAATTCGATGACCATTGGCACCCCAAATAGCAGTGCCACGGTCATTAGTAGTTGGTAATAATAGCAAAATGGCAAAGAAGAGTGTAAAAAACATGGATGAAATATTCTGATAGGGGTTTGACTCGATGTTGAATATGCATACTTTTTATCAGAAAGGTAAATAGTTTAACTTTTTTTAAGATGTATAGCCTGCTGGATATCATCTTTATTATTGGCCATACCATATTTATCCTCTTTAATCTATTGGGATGGATTTGGAAATGGACACGTCGATGGAATTTAGTAACGCTCTTATTGACGGCCTTTTCATGGTTTGGACTAGGGGTATGGTATGGTTTTGGGTACTGCCCGTGTACGCATTGGCACTGGCAGGTACGAGATAAATTAGGCTACACTGATATGCCTAATTCATATATCCAGTTTTTGATTCAACAACTGACAGGTATTGAGATGAAGGCCGGAATAGTTGACTTTACCACCGGCACTCTTTTTATATTGGTTTTAATGATCTCTTTATATCTTAATTTCAAAAACTTTGAGCAGAAAGAGATCGTATCTTAGCTTTCACTCTTTGCTGCCAGCTTTTTAAACAGCTTTTCTTCTTCTTTCGATAAGTCCTCGGGGACTTGAACTTGCATGCGAGCCAATAAATCACCTTTTTTCGAGGAGTTACGGAATTTAGGCATACCCATACCATTGAGCCTAAATAGTTTGCCACTGGAGGTACCGGCAGGGATAGTCAATTTAGCTTTACCGGCAATGGTATCAACAACAGTATCGCCCCCAAGTACAGCGGTATAGAGGTCAAGGGGATGGTCGTAGTAGAGATTGTTTCCTTTGCGCTCATAGCCCTCCGGCATATCAATACGAACGGTAAGCAGCAGGTCACCTCGGGCACCTCCACGGGCTTTGGTAGAACCTTTGCCTTTTAATTTAAGACGTTGTCCATCTTCAATGCCCGCCGGGATCTTAACTTTCATCTTTTCTCCCCCTACCCGGATAGTTCGTGAAGTTCCATTATATGCCTGTTGTAAAGGGATGGTGACTTCGGCATTTAAATTCTTTTTAGCTGATGCTTTGCGGCCCTGTGTGCGAGCATTGCTTTGATAGCGCCGAGAACGCTTACTTTGAGCTTGTTGGCCAAATGGGCTGCCACCTCCACCGCCAAAAATAGTTTCGAAAAAGCTTGAAAAACTTTGTCCTTGCCCCTGTCTCTGCTGGCCACCACTACGGCCGCCACCGCCAAAGAGATCGTTGATATCAAATCCGGTTTGGTATTGCTGGCCGCCATTAAAGCCTCGACCACGACCTTGACGGGCATAGTCTGACCAATCAAAGCCATCAGCAGTACCGCCGGCACGCTGATATTTTTTCCAGTCTTTACCAACCTTATCATATAGTTTACGCTTTTCGGGGTCTTGCAAAACCTCGTATGCCTCCCCAAGTTCCTTAAACTTATCTTCCGCAGAAGGGTCGTCAGGGTTTTTATCCGGATGGTATTTGGCGGCTTTCTTACGATATGCCTTCTTTATTTCATCTTGAGAGGCATTCTTGCTAACACCGAGTATATCGTAATAATTTTTGTATTCCATAATGTAATTATGCCATCATAGAGCTTTTTCTAAATTTCACTATATAATAGAGCAAATAGAGTGCCAGAATCTAAAAGCTAACGAATTGTCAACTTTGTGGCTGTAGTTCGTCAGCTTGTCATAAAAAAAGCCCTCTGAAATTAACCAGAGGGCTTTAAACTTTAATAAATAGCCTTATCGCATTAGAGTTCGAAAGCAATAAGCTGGTTAACATTTTTTGTTTTCACGCGGAGTAGAACAATATCTTTCTTTTGTTCCATAAGCTTATTCATCGCCTCATTAAATTCAGAGAGGTTTGCCACCGGTTCTCTATTAACTTCAGTAATGATATATCCCTGTCGCAAGCCTTGTTGATAGGCATCGCTTCTTCGTGAAATCTGCGTAACAACAACGCCATCTTGGTTGCGGCTGACTCCTAGTTCCTGAGCTATTTCTGGGCTTAGGTTAGTTACGCTAAAGCCAAGCTGTTCTTCCAGATCTACATCTGGGCGGCTTTGATTATTATCAGTCATTAAATCTTCGGGGAGTTCACCTAGTGTTACAGTGAGGGTCATTTTTTCTTCATCCCGAATAATTCCCAATTCAACTTCAGTGCCAGGTGAAGAGGTAGCGATAGTAGTCCGCAAAGAATTCCAGTTTCGCACCGGTTTGTCATTAAGGGTCTGGATAATATCATCTTCTTGCAGGCCAGCCTTGTCAGCAGGGCCATCATCTTTTACAGCACCTACGATGATACCGTATGATTTATTGAGTCCTAGGGCACGGGCCATAGTGTCATCAACTTCACCGCCGGTCGTAATACCCAAGTAACCGCGAACAACTCTACCCTTTTCAATAATTGATTTCATAACACGCTTAGCAATATCTACAGGTACTGCAAAGCCAATGCCATCACTGCCACCTGATCGTGAAGCAATAGCGGTGTTAACGCCAATCAGCTCTCCTTCCATATTAACGAGTGCTCCCCCAGAGTTTCCGGGATTAATAGCGGCATCAGTTTGGATAAAGTTCTCATAACCGGCACCTCTTTCAATAATACCAATGCTACGATCTTTGGCAGATACAATACCCATAGAAACAGAGTGGGCAAGTCCATTATTTAGGGGGCTGCCAATAGCCAATACCATTTCCCCAACACGGGCTTTTTCACTATTACCGAGTTTGATAACATTGAGGTCCTCTGCCTTTACTTTGAGAACAGCAATATCCGTTTGGGGATCTGTACCCACCACTTTAGCATTGTAAACCTTGTCATTATATAGCTGTACTTCTACTTCGTCAGCATTCTCAACTACGTGATTATTGGTGAGAATATATCCATCTTTTGATACGATAACCCCCGATCCTTGTCCTTCTCTTTCGTAGCGTTTAGGCTGTTGGTCTCGTGGGTCCCCAAAGAAACGCGATAGTGGATTAGGTCGTGCTTGAACAGTTTGTGTGACTGTTACGGTTACAACAGTAGATTTCGCTTCTTCAGCTACTTCAACAATTGCATCATTAAATTCTTGTAGTGAAGGAGTAGACTTATTTTTAACTATCTCTGTTTCTTCGTCAGCTGAAAAGCTGGGCACCGAAAACACAGAAGCTTGGTTGGGCTGTAGCTCAATTGAATAAAAACCGACTACTAAAACAGCGACTATTGCCCAAAGTGCATAGGTTGAACGCGATCGTTTCATAATTAACTCCGTTTTATAATACAGGATTAATAATTTTTAAATTCTGACAGTTCAATAAACAACTTTGAAGTGGTTATTATTGTGCACTAATAATAAAAAAGAAGCGGGAGTACCGGTTCACGGGCACTCCCGCATGTTGGGGATTATCAAATCAGCTGTATTTTAGCTGATTTCAATTTTCTTTGTTACTTCTTGTTCACTTTTTTGAATAGCGATATTCAACAATCCGTTGTCATACGTAGCTGAAATGCTACTTTCATCAACATTGTCGGGCAGTTGGAATGAGCGTTCAAAAGAGCCGTACTTAGACTCTACTCTATGAAACTTCTTGCCAGTTTCTTCTTTTTCGAAACTACGTTCACCGCTAATAGAAAGCCGGCTATTTTCTAAGTTGATGGTAATATCATCTTTGTCCATTCCGGGAAGTTCAGCAGTAATTTGAAACTCATCTTCCGTTTCAGAAATATCTATTGTTGGAACAAACGTACCCCGACGAGAATTTACGGCGTCGTTGAAAAATTCGTCCATAATATCAGAGAACTGCTTAGACATCGCATTGCTGCCTGGTCGTGTATATTTCATAAGTGTCATAACTGGTACCTCGAAATTATTTTTATTCGATGTTGTTTGAATCAAATTCACTTTTATGGGAGCAATACCTATGCCAACGGTATTTAAAGGTAGGGGATATGACATTCAGCCAACAAAGATCTGCGTTTTTTACAGGCTGCCAAAAGGAAAGGAAAAAAATGTCACAGCCTATTTAGTCAAACCGACAGTTTGCCTGTATTTGTGACAGGGAGGGGAACAGAGAGGGGTAATAGTTATTGCATCTCTTATTTCAATAACTATTACCCATTAACTCTATTTATAGCTTTGATTCCATTCTTTGGCAATAAGAAAAGCCAACTCAAGACTTTGCTGGTAATTTAAGCGGGGATCGCAGTATGTTTCATAATTCTTATGCAGTTCCCCTTCATGTAAGCCTTTTGCACCGCCAACACATTCAGTAACGTTGTCACCGGTAAGCTCAAGATGAACTCCGCCGAGGTAGCTACCCTGCTCGCGGTGGATTGCAAAGGTTTTTCGAATTTCAGAAATAATAGCATCAAAATTACGTGTCTTGATATTATCATCAGTTGCAAAAGTGTTACCATGCATAGGGTCACAGCTCCATACTACTGGCATTCCTTCGTGTTTGATCCGTTTTATTAAATCTGGAAGGCCATCTTCAACCTGATCTTCCCCAAAACGGGTAATGAGTACGATTTTCCCCTGTTCGTGAATAGGGTTAAGCCGCTCAATTAGTTTGAGTGTATGATCCATATCATAGTTTGGCCCCATTTTAATACCAATGGGGTTTCGAATACCACGCAGATATTCGACGTGGGCTCCGTCCAAGTCACGTGTTCTATTTCCTAACCACACCATATGGGCACTCAGGTTGTACCACCCCTGGCGTCGGGGTACACGTTGTGTTTGTGCAGAATCATACCAGAGGTTAAGCCCTTCATGAGAGGTATATACATCAATTTTTTGGAGCGTATTAAACTGGTTAGGCGTGATGGTCTCCATAAAGTTTACTGCTTTCTGGATGGAGTTAACCATGGCCTCATACTCTTTGTAATACTCATTCTCCTGCATAAAGTCGAGCTCCCAGTATTCAGGGTGATGCAAATCTGCAAATCCTTCATTAGAGAGCGCACGCAAGAAGTTGAGCGTTAGTGAAGACTTGTTATATCCCGTCAGTAAGCGTTTGGGATCGGGAATACGCTGTTCAAGTTCAGGAGTAATGCTATTAATTAGGTCACCGCGATAATTTGGGATCTTTTCTCCATCAACAATTTCATAATCCCTAGAGCGAGGTTTAGCATACTGTCCGGCGATACGCCCCACGCGCACAACAGATGTCTCCATCTCGTGAATAAGGATGAAGCTCATCTGCATCAAAACCTTAAGTAGATTTACAATCTTTGGAGATTTGCAGTCTGCAAAACTTTCGGCGCAGTCGCCTCCCTGTAATAGAAATCCTTTTCCAGCTGATACGTCGGCAAGGCGTTTTTTAAGCGCCTCAACTTCCCAAGACGTAATTAACGGAGGGTTATCTCTGAGCTGATCATATACCTCTTCCAGTTCTTCCTGATCAGGATAAGTAGGAAGTTGTTTAACAGGATAATCTTTCCAGGAAAGAGGAGACCAATCGTTGGGGTTTGCTACTTCGGGAGCCACAGTTCTTTTGGAGTACATTGTAAATATTATTCTGAGTACATTCTAATAAGCCCTAAGGATACCGAAATATGTGCTTAGGAGCAATTGAAATGGGATTATAGTTTGTTAAAAGGATTTTGATATACATAAGTGGTAGTTAGCTTAATGGTTCCATCACAAATATTCCCTGTTTATTGATGTAACCATACTTGTTGCCCAGCTTAACCATTGCCATGCCTGACTGAAAATCCCAAGCTAGATCATAAATGGGTTCGGTTATCATATTACCCTTGGTATCAACAAAGCCAAACTTATTATTAAGCTTAATACGGGCAATGCCTTCATGAAAGCTAAATGCTTTATCGAAACGAGGTTCGATAACAAATGTTCCACGCTTGTTAATGAATCCGTACTTCTTTTTTTCAAGGTTATTATTATCCTGCGGCATGGCAACTACAGCTTTGCCCTCAGAAAAGGGTTGGGCCTCTAAAAATGTAGAGGCAATTAGAATAGCTCCATTGGTATTGATATATCCCCATTGCTTGTATTTAAGTTGAACAGGAGCCAGTCCTTCAGAAAAGGATTTTGCCTTGGTGTAAGTTGGGTTAATAACCGTCTTTCCCTCTTTGTTAATGTATCCCCACTCTTTGTGGGCTGGTGTTTGAACAAGGGCTAAGCCATGATTAAAACTTTTAGCAGCGCTAAATTTTAATGGAATAGCATAATCTCCATTCGTATTAATGTATCCCCAAGGCCCATTTTTCTGTTTTTGAACAGCGGCAAGTCCTTTATGGAAAGAACGGGCTTCATAAAATTGAGGTTTGATAACATAATTACCAGTTCGGTCTATGAAGCCAAAGTGACCGTTCTTTTGAACCAGAGCCATGCCTTCTTGGAAAGGTTTGGCGTGGTCAAACTGAGGTTTTATTGCTACTTCACCATTATAATCTATATAGCCTATTGCACCAAAGAAATTGATTGCAGCTAAACCTTCTGAAAATTGATAGGGCCAAAGCCTGCTATTTAAAAACCGAAACTTGGCAGATATCTGTGGGTTTAAATTATCATCCAGAAAACCAACCTGATTGTTCTTGACAAACGGATAAAGTGTTGGTTCACCAGTCGCGGGTGTTTGAGTTGTTTTGCAAGAAATAAATATGATTAGTGCTGATATAATAATCCCTTTGAATAATAAATTACGCATGGGAATAGTGTTGCTAATCTGTTTTAAGTACAGTTGTTAAGGTTTATTGTTGTTTTAATGGGAACGGCCGACAAATGTTCCTGATAGGTTATGCCTTAAAAGCTGTTGAAGGAATAGTGTCACCCTTGTCTGTAATACTTTTATATGCTACAGCTGTTGCCATTGTTGTGAGCGGATATGTAAAGACAATACCCACTCCGAACAGTAGTATGCCCAAAATGTTAAGGGTAATGACTACTAATTGTAATAAAAAGAGTTCTAGAGTGAGGTTTTGTGACAAATCAAAACTCTTTTTTAACGCAGCGAAGGCTGATATCTCTTCTTCGATGATGATATGAGGATAGAATTGAAAGCGAACAAAAATGTAAATGCCAGGTACTACCAGAAGTAATAATCCCAAGGCCACGGCAATACCATAGAGAAAGCTGGCAACAAAATAGCTCAGAAATATTCTAAAGTTATTGAACATATCAGCTACTTCTACAAACTTATCTTGTACCAATAGTAACATGATTTTGATAAATCCCAGGCTTAAAAAAACCTGTACCAATGTTATGACAAAAGAAACAATTTGAGATTCCATTGTTGGCTGCTCGGGGGCATACAACATAGAATATATCTTAGGTACTATACCGAGCACAAGAAAAGTTAGTGTTGCTCCTACAACGAAAGAGGCATATTTGCCGTATTTTGTTGTACTTATTTTAAAGAGTTTAACAAGGTCAATGGATAGGTCCTTCATCCAGATATATTATAGAAAAAATGTAGTTAAAAGTAGTGTTTCCTGATAGATAAATTTATCGGGAAATAAAGCTTCAAAAGATACGATTTATTCGTATTTTTTACAGTTTAATTAAATCTAAAAATCTGGACGTACTTTGCGAGAAAATATAGTCATCCGCGGCGCGCGCGAACACAACCTCAAAAATGTTGATGTTAATATTCCCCGGGAGCAACTTGTCGTTGTGACCGGTATTTCAGGCTCTGGGAAGTCCTCTCTGGCTTTTGATACCATCTATGCAGAAGGCCAACGGCGATTTCTGGAATCCTTGTCAGCTTATGCCAGGCAGTTCCTAGGTATGATGGAACGTCCCGAGGTGGATTTTATTGATGGATTATCGCCTGTAATATCAATTGATCAAAAAACGACTAACCGGAATCCTCGTTCGACAGTGGGTACGGTTACAGAAATCTATGACTTTTTGCGATTGTTATATGCGCGCATAGGCGTGCCTTACTCTTGGAAGTCAGGTAACAAGATGGAAAAGCAGACGGCTGATCAAGTTGTCTCTACTATTATGGATATGCCGGAAGGTACAAAAGCGTATTGCCTGGCGCCTGTTGTTCGGGGTAGAAAAGGCCATTATCGTGAACTTTTTGAACAAACGATGAAGCAAGGGTTTGTGCAGGTGCGCGTTGATGGAGAGCTGATGGACCTGGAAGAGGACATGAAGGTAGATCGGTATAAAAGGCACAATATTGAGGTAGTTGTTGATCGATTTGTTATTAATACAAAGAGTGAGAAGCGTATTGCCGAGAGTGTTCGCTTAGCTCTTGAAATGGCCGAAGGGAATGTGATCTTGTCAGTACCTAAAGAAAAGGATGGCGAAGTGGTTTTTAAGGATCATCTATATTCTCAAAACCTTTTTGATCCCGAAAGTGGATTAGCTTATGAAGATCCGGCTCCTAATATTTTTTCTTTTAATTCACCTTATGGCGCTTGCCAAAATTGTGATGGGTTGGGATATACTTATGATGTAGATCGCGATCTGGTAATCCCTAATAAAGAACAGACTATTGAAGAAGGAGCAATTCGGTTTTTGGGTGAACCGCGTGATATTTTTGCGTTTAAACAGCTTAATGCAGTTCTGGATACGTTGGATCTGGATTTTGAAACTCCTATCAAAGAGTTTTCGGATGAAGCTGTAGACCTTCTTTTTGAAGGGGGTGGGGATAAGAAATATGATGTAAATTACGATTTTCGACAAGATAATGTGACTTATAAACACTCCTTCAAGGGACTGCGAAAGATGATTCGCGAGCAGTACGAGGAGAGTAAGTCGAATAAAAAGCGCGACAAGGCAAAAGCATATATGGCTCGTATCGATTGCCCAGAGTGTGGCGGTGGACGGTTGAACAAGGAAGCTCTGTCTTACCGCATTGATGATTACACAATCGATGAGTTGGTGAATATGGATATTACCACGCTCCGGACTACGATTAATAACCTGGAACTAACCGAACGTCAGCAAAAGATTGGAAGTCAGGTGCTCAAAGAGGTACGTGACCGTGTCGATTTTTTACTTAATGTTGGCCTCAACTATTTAACGTTGGATCGTGAAGCACAAACGCTGAGTGGCGGTGAGGCACAACGTATTCGGCTGGCTACCCAGATTGGAACCCAGTTGGTAGGGGTGCTATATATTTTGGATGAGCCAAGTATCGGGCTTCATCAGCGAGACAATGTTAAGCTGATAAAGTCTCTTGAAACCTTGCGGGATCTGGGTAACAGTGTGATCGTTGTAGAACACGATCGGGAAACTATTGAGGCTGCAGATTATGTGCTTGATCTGGGACCGGGAGCCGGAGAATATGGAGGTGAAATTGTTACGGAAGGGAAGCCCGAAGATCTTGACCCAGATTCTATGACCGCTAAATTCTTGAAGGATGAGGAAGTAGTTCCTTATCCTGATGAACGTCGCGAGGGGAATGGGAAATCAGTAGGGCTCGAAAATGTACGCGGGCATAATCTAAAAAACCTGGATGTTGAAATTCCACTTGGCAAGTTTATCTGTGTTACGGGGGTGAGCGGAAGTGGTAAAAGTTCACTTATTAACCAGACGTTGGAACCCATTTTGTCTTCCGAATTTTATAATTCTAAGTCAGTACCTCTACCATATGATGAGGTACATGGAATTGATAATCTGGACAAGATTATTTCTGTGGATCAAAGCCCTATTGGGCGAACACCTCGATCAAATCCCGGAACGTATACCAAGGTATTTGATCATATTCGAAAGCTGTTTGCTGAACTGCCTGAATCTAAGATTCGGGGATATGACCAAGGGCGGTTTTCCTTTAATGTGAAAGGAGGTAGATGTGAGGCTTGTAACGGAGATGGGGTTCGAAAGATTGAGATGAACTTTTTGCCCGATGTATATGTGGATTGTGAGACGTGCAATGGCGCACGTTACAACCGCGAAACACTGGAAATCTATTACAGAGAAAAAAATATATCTGATGTGTTAAATATGTCGGTTAATGAAGCTCATGATTTCTTTGATTCTGTTCCTGCTATTAACCGTATACTGGGGACTCTCGTTGATGTAGGATTGGGTTACCTGCGCCTTGGTCAACCAAGTACTACGCTCTCGGGAGGTGAGGCACAACGAATTAAACTTGCACGAGAGCTGGCTAAAGTAGGTACCGGTGATACGCTATATATTTTGGATGAGCCCACAACCGGCTTACATTTTCAGGATGTTCGCATGCTTGTAGATGTAATTCAACAGCTGGTTGATAAAGGTAATACCGTTATTGTTATTGAGCATAACCTTGATCTCATTAAAGCTGCTGACTGGATTCTTGATTTAGGCCCGGAAGGTGGGGTAGGAGGTGGAGAAATAATTACACAGGGAACGCCCGAAGAAGTCGCGGAAGTAGAAGAAAGCTATACTGGTCAGTACTTGAAAGAGGAGTTTGAGCGAGAAGAAAAGCAGAAGGTGAAAACTTAGTACCACTGTTCGTTCAGTAGCTAAGGTTAGCAGTCAGATTGTTAGTTCTGCCAGTCCTTCTTATTTTAAATTTGAAAATTTTAAGCTCTGAATCTTATTTACTTAGTTATTTTTGAAAAAGAATAAAAACTTAGATAGAGTACTTTTCAATCAGATGATATTGATTGGTTGAAGCAGTAAAATTATTACTAAATATCAATTATAGAATATGGGTAAAAAAATTAAGCAGCGTTTACAAGGAGAATTGAAAGAGTTAAAAGAAGAAGGCCTTTATAAAGAGGAAAGAATTATAACTACTCCCCAAGGAGCGGTTATTAAAACGGACCAAGGGAAAGAAGTTATAAACTTTTGTTCCAATAATTATTTAGGGCTGTCCTCGCATCCCCGGGTGTTAGAGGCCGCTAAAAAAACGATTGATGAATACGGTTATGGAATGTCATCAGTCCGGTTTATCTGCGGTACGCAAACTATTCACAAAGAATTGGAGGAAAAGCTAGCCGAATTTTTGGGTACCGATGATGCTATTTTGTATGCTGCAGCTTTTGATGCTAATGGAGGTATCTTTGAACCGTTGCTTGGTCCGGAAGATGCTATTATATCGGACCGCCTGAACCATGCTTCTATTATCGATGGGGTGCGGCTGTGTAAGGCTCAACGTTATGTATATGAGCATAACAATATGGATGCCCTGGAAGAGAAGTTAAAAGAAGCTTCAGATGCCGAAGTAAAAGTTATTGCTACCGATGGCGTCTTTTCTATGGATGGAACTATAGCACAGCTTGATAAAATTTGTGATTTAGCTGACAAATACGATGCTCTGGTGATGTCGGATGAGTGCCATGCTACTGGCTTCATCGGAGAAACCGGTCGCGGTGTACATGAGTACCGTGATGTTATGGGGCGAATTGATATTATTACTGGAACCCTTGGTAAGGCATTGGGTGGTGCATCAGGTGGATTTACTGCTGCGCGACAAGAGATCGTAGATATGCTTCGCCAAAAATCACGGCCCTATCTCTTCTCCAATACACTTGCACCTTCAATAACAGGAGCCTCTATTGAAGTGCTGGAGTTGTTAAGTGAAACTACAGAACTTCGAGACAAGCTGGAAGAGAATACTACATATTTCAGGCAAAAGATGACCGAAGCCGGTTTTGATATCAAAGATGGGTCGCATCCCATAGTGCCTATTATGTTATATGATGCTAAAAAGGCTCAAAAGTATGCGGAACGTTTGTTAGATAAAGGGATATATGTTATCGGTTTTTATTACCCGGTAGTTCCTAAAGGAGAAGCTCGTATTAGGGTTCAGCTTTCTGCCGCACACGAACGAGAGCATTTAGATCAGGCGATTAAAGCCTTTACGGAAGTTCAAGAAGAAATCGAAGAAGCATAGTTGATATAATAATATGGGTACGATTTTAATTACGGGTGCTTGTGGACAACTGGGAAGCGAGCTTACTGAAAAACTGCGTTCAATTTATGGCACAGAAGAGGTAATTGCTTCGGATATTCAAGAACCTCCGGAGCGTATTGCCGAGGGTCCTTTTAAATATATTGATGTGATGGACAAAGACGCCCTTGAAAAAGCAGTTGAAGAGAATGATGTTTCTCAGATTTACCATCTGGCAGCGTTATTGTCTGCTAAAGCTGAGCAAAATATCGAGTTAGGGTGGAAGCTCAATATGGATGGGTTATTAAATGTGCTGAACCTGGCGAAAGAAAAATCGCTGGATAAGGTGTTTTGGCCCAGTTCCATAGCTGTTTTTGGCCCTGATGCCCCCAGCAAACGTACTGGGCAAAACGTAGCTCTAAATCCAACCACTGTTTATGGTATCAGTAAAATGGCCGGCGAACAATGGTGTTCATATTTCCATGAAAATTTTGGAGTAGATGTACGCAGTTTGCGATATCCTGGTTTAATTGGTTATAAGTCACTCCCCGGTGGCGGTACCACTGATTATGCGGTGGATATTCATTATAAAGCACTCAAAAACGAACCATTCAGCTGTTTTTTGGATAAGGATAATGCATTGCCGATGATGTATATGGAAGATGCGGTAGATGCAACTATTCAATTAATGCAGGCCGATGAAAATGATATAAAAATACGAACAAGCTATAATTTATCGGCTATTAGTTTTACACCCCGGGAAATTGCAGAAGCTATTACAAAGCATATTCCCGGATTTGAGATCAGTTATGACCCCGATTACCGCAAGAAAATTGCTGATTCTTGGCCCGACTCTATTGATGATAGTGCGGCGCGTGAACAGTGGGGATGGGAGCATGCCTATGATCTGGATAAAATGGTTGAAGATATGTTGGCAAACATACCAAATGAAAATCCCGATCTGTTAAAAGCAAGTGAAGCTTGATGCCTTCTTGTTAATATCCCAAAGAGGATTTAGCCCGAAAACAGAATCTATGTAGCTGTTTTCGGGCTTTATTATTTGGCATACTAGATTAGTTTCCACATCTTAAAATAAATACTTCCACCAAATAAGGAGGTCTACAATGAGGTTTTTCTATGAGTGTTTAGCAGTATTTATTGTTCTGTCAATTCTATTAACAGCAGGCGTTGAATGGATTTTTGATCCGCAGATTCCGCTTCAGGCAACGATGTTGTTTACAGTCTTTATGGGTCTGTTGCTCACCTTGTTCTATGGCTGGATTGCTGAAGTATATGTTTATAAACGGCAGCCAGAGTTAGAGGATAGTTAACAGTCGATTTATACGGGATAATTATGTCCGGGTACTTGCGACTTTATGTTAGTGGTATGTCTTTTATTTCAGCTTATTAAGAAATCATTTGTCCCACTCTTTGTTTCTCCCTATTTTCTGCCACTGATGAAACGATTCCGTACACATATTGTGCAGTTCATAATTGTACTGCTTATCTGCAGTGGCTTTAGCCTTTCGATGGTACAGCCTATACAAGCAAAGCATACAACAAGTGCTTTTGCGGATTGGTTAAGTACAATGACTACCACAGGAAATGGGGCTGACCTTCAGCAAGAGCTGGAAAGCTTACGCCAGTCTGGTGACCATCTTGATAAAGTTATCGAAAAAGCATCTCACATTGTTAGTAAGAACAATGAAGAGTTCTCTTTTTCGTATGACAAATCCATGGCTTCACAGCAGTTATACCAGATGTTGCTTATTGAGTGGAATCAGTTTCAGACAGGTGACGAGATGTCAAGTATTCCTGTGCAACAGACCGTAAAGTCATTATATTCTGTTAATACAGACAAAAATCCTTTCAATAGTACCGCAAGCACCTTTTCTCATAAGCATAACAAGCTGTTGCAGCAAGTAGGGCAAGCTCTTGTGTTTAAGAAATGCTTTTCCATTGTGTTAATACCAATGGTTGATAGCATTGCCATAGGTGCTCCGTAGAAAGTCCACTCTTTTATAAATATGTAATGCTCCTGCAGTTTGGGAGTACCTTCTTATTTGAAACGCAATTCTAAAAATTTTAAGACGATTTATTATGCAAGGTAATGGAACAAAAATTGTCGCTATTGCGGCCTTTTTAATAATATCAATTTATTATTTGTGGCCGACTTTGGCTAATACCTTAGAGCAAAATTATATTGAAGATCTACCCGAAGCCGAACGTGTTGAGTATAAAGAGGAAAATACACAGCGTCTGCAAGAGCTGCGCCAAAATTCTCTTTCTTTGGGTCTCGATTTGCAGGGTGGTATGCACGTAACAATGGAAGTTGGAACGGCGAAGCTTCTTCGCGAATTGGCCGGAAGTAATGCCGACTCAACCCTTAATAACGTTATTAAGATAGCTCAGAAACAGGCCATCGAAAATGATACTGATTTTATTGACGAAATGGTTTCAGAGTTCGAGGAGCGCTATCCTGATGGACGACTAAGTCGGTATTATCGTTCAGAAGCGGAGAATATCACCCGACGATCAAGCAATGAAGAGATTGTAAAATATCTGAAAAAACAGCGTGATTCTGCTGTAGACCGTGCGATGGAAATTATTCGTACACGTGTTGATCGTTACGGTGTAACAGAGCCAGCTATTTTTAAGCAAGGTAACAGCCGTGTTGTTGTTGAGCTACCTGGTGTGGCAAATAAAAGTCGTATTCGGGACCTTCTTAAAGGTACTGCACGTCTTGAGTTTCGTCTTGTAGGTCAACCCGATCAAATAAGTTCTGCCAAAGAACGCATTGTAAGCTACTATAACCAGCAGGCACAGTCCGATACTTCCGATTCGGTTCAGCAGGGGCGACAACAAAATCCGCTGTTAGAAGTGTTAAATCCACGGGGACGTAATCCATACTCGGTGGGATATTCCACAGGCCGTGATACTGCTCGCGTCAATGAGTTATTGCAGAAACAGGAAGTACAAGAACTTATCCCTCGCAGCCTTACTTTGATGTGGGGTGCAACCCCTTTCCAGACTACAGAACAGGGACAAGAGCTGTTTGAGCTTATTGCGGTACGTTCTGATGTGGAAATGACCGGTGATGTTATTTCTGAGGCGAGTGTAAACTTTGATCAGACAACGAACCAGCCGCGCGTATCAATGAATATGAACGCCGAAGGGGCACGACGTTGGGCCCGAATTACCGGTGCCAATATCGGGAAACCGATTGCTATTGTATTAGATGGATATGTTTATTCGTATCCGAACGTAGAGACCAAAATTTCTGACGGACGTTCTTCGATTAGTGGAATTGGAGATGTCAGGGAAGCGGAAGACCTTGTCAATATTTTGCTTTCCGGTGCATTGCCCGCTCCGCTCGAAATTATTGAAGAACGTACGGTAGGGGCTACACTAGGGGAAGAGTCGATTCAGGCTGGTTTTTATTCAACTCTCATAGGATTGGTCATTGTTGCCCTCTTTATGATTGCATACTACCATTCCGGGGGTGCTATTGCCGACCTCGCCTTAATGCTTAATATCGTCTTTATATTGGGGATTTTGGCTGCCTTCAAGGCCACACTCACCTTACCCGGTATTGCGGGTATTGTACTGACGATTGGTATGGCGGTAGATGCAAACGTACTTATTTTTGATCGAATACGGGAAGAGAAAAGGACCGGTAAAACATTGCGGGCTGCCATTGAAGGTGGTTATTCCAATGCAATGAGTGCTATTGTGGATGCGAACGTAACCACCTTCTTTGTAGGTATTATCCTCTATAGCTTTGGGGTAGGACCTATTAAAGGTTTTGCGGTTACACTGATGGCCGGTATTGTGGCTTCCCTGTTCAGCGCTATTGTGATTACTCGCGTTGTTGTGGATTACCTAACTCGTGAAAAATCAGCTGAAATAAGCTTCGGTTAATTCAAAAGAAATTCAACATTTAGACTAGGGAATATATATTATGAGATGGTTCGAAACACCAGATTTTAATTTTATTAAAGCACACAAGATTGGTTACGTCATTTCCGGTATCCTACTTGTTGCTGCTCTCATTGGAATTTTTACCAAAGGTCTGCAGTATGGCATCGACTTTAAGGGGGGTAAAGAATTCGTCCTTGAATTTGATGAGCCCATTGAGGTGGTAGAGTTGCGATCAGCACTTTCTGAGCCGTTGGGAAGCACGCCGGTAGTGAAACGTTTTGGGTCGCCAACGGATGTACTGATTCGTACAGATAACGAAGGCGATATTACAGAAGTCCAAAACACAATTTTGGAAGTCGTTAACCAACGGTATTCGCAAAATGAAGCTTCTGTTATCAAAACTGACATTGTGGGGGCTCGTTTTGCAGAGGATCTGAAGCAAGGGGCGATGAATGCCATTATTTTTGCCTTGGTAGTTATCTTTATCTATATCCTTATCCGGTTTAAAAACTGGACCTTTTCTGCCGGGGCTGTGGCTGCCCTGTTTCACGATGTATTAATCGTAGTGGGGATCTTTACCATCTTTGGTGAAATTGCTCCATTTAGTATGCAGATAGATCAGTCGATTATTGCTGCTTTTTTAACTATTGTTGGTTATTCGCTAAACGATACGGTAGTAGTATTTGACCGTATTCGTGAAAATAGCCTGCTATATAAGACCATGGATTACGATAAGATGGTTAACAAAAGTCTCAATGATACATTGAGTCGTACAGTTATTACTTCTGTCACTACCTTGTTTGTGGTAACCGTGCTATTTATCTTTGGCGGGGAAGTCCTGAAAGGATTTTCATTTGCCTTGATGCTTGGTGTTATTATTGGTACATATAGCTCGTTGTTCGTAGCTAGTTCTATGGTTGTAGAGCTTCAACGCAGAAAAGAAAATGCTTAATTATTAACTCCTAATACTAACTAAGGGGAGATCAAACAATGAATTTCAACGTATCAGAGCGTTATAACTGTGTAGTTATTGAGTTTAAAGGGAATGTGATGGGCGGCCCCGATGCCGTAAAGCTCAACGAAAAACTGCACGAGCTAATTGAAGATAATAAGACCAATATCGTTGCCGATGTTGGTAAGGTCAAATTTATGAACTCTTCCGGTTTGGGGATGCTGATCGGTGGGCTAACGACAATGCGAAAAGCAGGTGGCGATCTTCGAATTGCCAACGCGACCGATAAGATCGAAAGTCTGCTTGTTGTTACGAAACTAATTACAGTATTCAAGCACTATAAATCATTAGAAGCGGCAGTAGAGTCATTTGCCGAGTCATCGGAAGAAGAATAATCAACTAAAATTCTAAATAACAGAAAAGGGGTGATTATTACACCCCTTTTTTTGTGTCTAACCATTATTATGTCTATTCGAGTTGTTGTAGGTGCCCAGTGGGGCGATGAAGGGAAAGGAAAAATCGTTGACCTGCTTAGTAAAGAAGCTGATTATGTAGTTCGATATCAGGGGGGGGCAAATGCCGGTCATACCTTAAAATTTGATGACCAAAAGATTGTGCTTCATCTCATTCCGTCCGGAATGTTTAATGGTGATGCTACCTGTATTATCGGAAATGGCGTAGTCATCGATCCCCATGCCTTGTTAGAAGAGATTGAAGAAGTAGAAGCTATGGCCGGAGATTTGACCGGGCGGCTTAAGATCAGTAATGCTGCTCATGTTATTCTGCCCTACCATCAGCTGTTGGATAAAGTAAAAGAGGAACATCGCGGTGATGATGCAATTGGGACAACAGGGCGTGGTATCGGTCCTGCTTATGTAAGCAAAGTATCTCGTGTAGGAATTCGCATGTCAGATCTGTTCCACCCAGAGCAACTCCGAGAGAAAGTGAACAGTAACATAACAGATATCAATGATGCACTACAGCATATTTATGACCATGAGCCTATAGAGGCAGAGCCCATTGTCAAAGATTTGTTGGGGGCAGCAGATAAATTGTGTCCCTATATCACCAATACCAGTGCTTTACTGCATGATGCTATTGAGGATGGTAAAGAAATATTACTCGAAGGAGCACAAGGCAGTTTGCTAGATGTTGATCACGGCACGTATCCTTATGTGACTTCTTCTTGTCCTACCGCCGGTGGGGCCAGTACGGGATCGGGAATCCCGCCTACTGCAATAGATAAAGTGATGGGGATTTCTAAAGCCTATTGCACGCGTGTAGGAAATGGGCCTTTCCCTACAGAATTGACGGAGGAAGTTGGTCAGGAGCTTCGTGAAGCAGGCCAGGAGTTTGGAGCTACAACTGGTCGTCCACGACGATGTGGCTGGATCGATCTGGTTGCTCTAAAATATGCAGTGCGCGTGAATGGTATGAACGAACTCACGCTTACCAAACTGGATATTCTAAACGACTTCGAGGAAATAAAGCTATGCACCGGATATAAAATCGACGGAGAAACAACGGATATATTTCCGATGGATCTGCCCGATATCGATTCGGTTGAACCCATATACAAAACGATGCCGGGGTGGGAGCAGTCGCTGGAAGATTGTGACAGCTACGATGATTTTCCGGGAAACGCCAAAAAATATCTCAACTTCGTGGAAGACTACTTGGGTGTTAAATTGACGATACTTTCAAAAGGACCTAAGCGTAGTGAAACTATTGTTCTGTAAGAGCAGATGGTTTTTAAAAGGGACCACCATTAAGGTTCCTTTTTAAATTGCTTTTAAATAGAAGGGTGCCAATAATATCTATGCAGCGTAATCAAAATAGAGCCGGATGAATACCTTCGAAATTACATATCTGGTAACCTTGTTAGAAGGTGAAGATATTAATGAGAAGGTTGAATCTATTTGCCTGGAACAATCGGTTGAGTTGCCCAGAGCTTTGTTAGATGGTCATGCTAAAGAAGAAATAGTCGGAGAAACTGTTTACAAAGAGAAGAGGAGAGAAGGTGAATATGAGGTTGTAATTGCTTGGCCGATTGCAAACCTTGGGGGCGAAGTTACACAGTTTATAAATGTACTGTATGGGAATATTTCTCTTAAACCGGGTATTCGTATAACCGGTACTGATTGGACTGAGCTATCAGATCTTCTTAATGGACCGGCTGTAGGGATGAAAGAAGTGCGTAGCCGGTACCAGCTTTCAGATCGCCCATTAAGTGCAACGGCTTTAAAACCTGTTGGGAGTACTTCTGCCGAGCTCGCCGATTATTGTTACCAATTTGCTTGTGGGGGTATCGATATTATCAAAGATGATCATGGCCTTGCGAATCAGGTAAATGCTCCTTTTTTAGAAAGACTAAATGCCTGTGTGAAAGCAGTTGATAAAGCTGCAGAAAAGACCGGGGATCGTTCATACTATTATCCCAACATTACCGCTACACCTGAACGGACTGTGGAGCGGTATAGAAAGGCAGCAGAGGCTGGGGCAGATGGAGTACTGCTTTGTCCTCATATCAGTGGGCTGCCAACGATGCACTTGTTAGCTCAGATGGAGATCAATTTGCCAATAATTGCTCATCCGGCTTTTTCGGGACAGCTTACTACACACAAGACCAAGGGTTTTACTCCAAGCTATTTATATGGGCAATTATGGCGGGCTTTTGGGGCAGATTATGTGATCTATCCCAATAAAGGAGGGCGGTTCACACTGGATACTGATGAATGCCAATCTATCAACCGGGCAGCACGAACGGTGGATTTGCCATTTAAAACCTCATTTCCAATGCCCGGTGGTGGCATAAAGCTTTCAAATGTGGATCATTGGATTGCAGAGTATGGGCTAGATACCACATTTTTGATCGGTAGCAGTTTATATGAACATCCTGAAGGAATTAAGCAAGCAGTACAAAAGCTGCGTGCTAAACTTATGACGAGTTGATATAGTGATATGGAGTCTAAAGTAGTTAAATGTTCGGATTATGAGTGGGATTCAGTGTCTCACAAGGAGTACAAGGATGATCAGAGTTGCTATAAGGGAGTACAACGTTACTCCTTACTGGGAACAAGAAATGATGAACAAGCATTGAACTTTGAAACTCGGTATTTTGAAGTAGAAACGGGAGGCTATACTTCTTTTGAATATCATCGTCACCCACACTCTGTTGTGGTTATTCGTGGGATGGGAACCGTTATATTGGATAATGAAGTTTGTGAGTTATCGCTGCATGATGTTGTTTATATTGCACCGAATACCCTGCATCAATTTCATGCCGATCATGGAGAATCATTAGGATTTATCTGTACTGTTGATCGCTATCGAGATCGTCCAACTTTACCGGATAAAGATAAAATTGATGATATTGTTGAATCAGAAAAAGTCCGCAAAAAAATTAAAATTTGAGTTGAAATATAGTGGTGAATAGCCTTATATTGGACTCGCTTCAAAAGCGGGAATAGCTCAGTGGTAGAGCATCTCGTTGCCAACGAGAAGGTCGCCAGTTCGAATCTGGTTTCCCGCTCAGATAAAAAGCCCTTGCAGCTGTTGCAAGGGCTTTTTTATGTTAGGTGCAGTAGTTTTCATCTTATCGTTGTACGTACTCATATCTAACAATCTGATACTACAGCTGAATATCCCTCCTTATTACTAATTCCCATCAATCTTTACAATTTCTTGAATTTGAGGCTACAGAAGTTCTCCATTCGGTTTCATCATTTAAAAAAGGAGATATTGTGACATTTGAATATGGAGATAGAGGAGGGGAATAAAACATGGAGGTTATGGCTGGTAGACTATTGTTTATAAAAACTCATCATTAATGGTGGGGGCATTTATTATTAGTAAAATTGATTGTATTTCCAGCCAAGAAGTTTGGGTTTGGCGGGTAAAAGCAGTCGAATCTTAATATAGCAGTGCTTAATAAATATTAATTGTTTTGAACATTGTAAATATAAGTTTTGTTGAGGGTTAACAGTTAATAGATGAGAAGGGGATTGGAGACATCAGATATTACCACAGCATGCTGATGTAGTATTTGTTACTAATATAGCTTCTTTTGAGATGAGAAAAATATACCAGCTGTTTATTATTGTATTTATTCTATCGGTAAATAGCTGTGTTCCAGATGGTTCGCCTGATGATCAAGAGTTAAAGGATGTTACAGTTGGTATTACTTCTTCATTTATAGGAGAAGCTGCAATTTTTGTAGCAAAAGAAAAGGGTTTATTTAAAGAAAATGGATTAAATGTATCCTTAAAACATAACCAGTCCGGTACTGCTTCTATTCATGATCTTTTCGATAAGGTAGTAGATATTGCCCATGTAGCCGAAACTCCTGTTGTCTATTCACTGGTTGACTCTTCTTACTACCCAAAAGGTACGCCGCCGGAATTACAGATAATAACGAACCTGCTTATTACTGATGAAGTCCAAAAAATAGTTGCACGAAAAGATCATGGTATTACAGGTCCCAAGGATGTTATTGGTAAGAAGGTTGCATTGGCAAAAGGGACCCAGTTGGAGTATTATCTCGACTCATTTCTCTTGGAACATCAAGTACTTAAAGACAGTTTGACTATTGTCGATCTAAGCCCTCTCTCTCAGGTAGAAGCCCTTAGAGAAGGCAGAGTAGATGTCTCAGTAAATTGGGAGCCCTATGCAACATTTTCAGAACAACAGTTGGGGCCGAAAAGTATATTATTAAAAACAAAACTTCACTACTCCACACTTTGGTTAGTTTCAACACTCAGCTCATTTGCTAAATCCAATCCTGAAATATTAACAGCTTATTTAAAAACGTTATATCAGGCCAACAACTATATTGAAAAAAATGGATTAGAGGCCCGAAAAATATTATCTGCTAATATAGAAGTGCCGGTGAGCGCGATCGACTCTGTTTGGCAGAAAATTGATTATAAACTGTCAATGAGTGAACGTATGATTCAGTTGTTTGAAGATCAGGAGCGATGGTTAATAAGAAAAGGAAAAGCAGATACTACGAATCTGAATTATATAAATCTAATAAACACAACGCCGCTAAATGAAGTAGATCCTGAAGGTATTACCCTTATAAAATGAAGTTAATAAACCGTTTAAATATTATTGCTGCTTGTTCTGTCGGTGTACTTGTACTGACATTTGGGCTATTGTGGTATTCAAAAGCGCAACTAAGTAACCAACTAGAAAGTTTAAATAGGCTTAACGAATTTGAGAATACCGCATCCAATGTTCAAACAGTTGTTGGAGGATACTTGGCAGATGGGAAAGTGCGCCATCTAAATGCTTGGGGTAGACTATATCATGAACTCCAAGTCGATATTGACTCAACAGATGACCTGCCGCGAAGAAAAGCGATGAAAAACTACATGGAGTCTATTAAAGATGCCTTTGAATTGATTCGGGAAATTAAAGAGAATCCCCAACACTATGAAGAAGAACGGAAAGAGCAACTATTGGAACGGGCAGAGGCAAGGATACGAGCTGATATTCAGATGTTTAAATCCATTGCGTACACCGTTACCAATAATTTACAGGCTGATATCCAATCTCAGCAAAAGTACCAGCTTGTATTATTACAATTTCTTATGATACCGGCTGTTTTTATTATTTCCTTTCTCATTTTTCGTTTTCGCAGGCGTCTAAATTATTCTCTTGACACCCTATTAAATGGAACAAAACAAATTGCTTCAGGCGATCTGGATGTCGCAATCGAGCTGGAAGGAGAAGGTGAACACACAAAGTTAGCGAAAGAGTTTAACAGGATGACCAGGAAATTGCAGAAAAAGATTGAGGAGTTAGAAGAGAGCCGAAAAAAGATTGATCAAAACAGGAAGCGATGGGAAAAGCTTGTGGAACAAGATCCAAACCTGGTCATGATTCATATTGATGGAATCGTGAAGTTCATAAACCCTGCCGGGGTAAACCTAATTGGTGCAGTGTCTGCAGAAGAAGTGGAGGGTTTAAATATTTATGATCTTATCGAAGAGTCCCAGCTTGAAAAAGCACTTGTACGGGTATCACAGGTACAAGAGTCCAAAGAAAAAGTATCACCAACGACCTATAAGGTTACTTCTCTAAAAGGGAAAGAACGCTATGTTCAGTTAGAATCAATGCCCATTAAATATGATGACAGGGATGCTACACAAACGGTAGGACTCGATATTACTGAACGAGTACGCTACGAAAAAGAGATGAAAAAATCGCTTGAGGAAAAAACGGTATTGCTAAAAGAAATTCACCACCGGGTTAAAAACAACCTGGCCGTAATATCAGGACTGATGGAATTACAATCTATGCAAGCAGATGATACCCATTTTGCCAGCAAGTTACGGGCAAGTCAGCTACGAATTCAATCTATCGCATCCATTCATGAATTATTGTATCAAAGTGATAATTTTTCAGATTTAGAGTTCCATACACAGATAAAAAAATTAGTAAATACCGTAAAGGAAACATTAGTATCTGATGTATCAATTGAAATTAATTATGACCTGGATCATGTAGTTATTAATGTGAATAAGGCAATACCAGCAGCACTTATCGTAAATGAATTGGTTTCAAACGCTTTAGAACACGCATTCTCAGGCACAGAGTATGGAAAAATTGATATAACGCTCCGCGAAAGAGAAAAGCAAATAGTCCTTGAGGTGACTGATAGTGGGCAAGGAATCTCCAACGACCTTGATTTAGAGAAACCTGATACCTTAGGGTTAAAATTGATAAATATCCTTACCAAGCAGCTAGGTGGAGATATTGAATATCACTCCAGCATTGAAGGCACTACATTTGTGCTTGCTTTTAAAAATGTTGCTACGAAGGGTATTGGGAGCCACCATTTAAACTAATTTACAGACGAGTAATTTAGAGTATTTTTGTTGAGTAGTTAACTCTATTATTTAATTTACTATTTACTGCTCGATTTTCTTAACTTTCCGATCACTGGAACTCGATTATTATCAATAAAAATTAATGCTCGACAAGCCACGCGACTATTGCGGTATTTTTGGAATGCAAAATCATCCGGATGCTGCACTTCTTACCTATTACGGATTGCATGCTCTACAGCATCGCGGACAGGAATCAGCGGGAATTGTAACTTCCCATTTTGATGAGGAAAAAGATCGGTGGGTAATGCCTGCTCACCGTGATTTCGGTCTTGTTCTCAATGTTTTTGATGATCAGGAAATTTTTGAAGATGAGCTAAAAGGAAGGGCTGCTATTGGGCATAATCGTTATTCTACGACAGGTGCCTCGAAGAACCCCGCCAATATCCAACCCTTTCGAGTGCATTACCGAAAGGGAAATATTGCTATTGGGCACAACGGGAACCTGGCGAATGCCAAACAGCTTCGTGATCGATTTCGGGAAGAAGGGGTATTGTTTCAAAGTACTTCTGATACCGAATTGATATTACACCTCATATCGCACAGCCAAAAGGATACACAGCTGGAACAGGTACTGGAAGCACTGGAACAGGTTGAGGGTGCTTACAGCTTAGTAATGCTTACAGATGAAAAGCTTATTGCTGTTCGTGATCCTAATGGTTTTCGTCCACTCGCTCTTGGAAAGGTAGACGACTCATATTGTGTGGCAAGTGAAACCTGTGCCTTTGATATCATTGATGCTGAGTATATACGAGATATTGAACCCGGTGAAGTGTTGGTTATGGATCTGGATGCTGATATCGATTCTGAACCTGAATCCTATCATCTGGATGCAGAATACGGTACAGATACCAGCCAATGTATCTTCGAATATGTTTACTTTTCACGCCCTGATAGTAAAATATTTGGGGAAAATGTAGATAAGGTTCGAAGAAATTTAGGCAAGTACTTGGCCAAGGAACATCCTATTGATGAGATTATTCAAAAAGATACCAAACACAAACCTATCGTTATTTCAGTACCCGACTCCAGTAACACTGCGGCATTGGGGTATGTGCATGAAAACCAGAAACTGGGTTTTGAATGTAAGTTTGAAATCGGGTTGATCCGAAACCATTATGTAGGTCGTACGTTTATTTCGCCCGGGCAGAAATCTCGGGACCAGAAAGTGCGAACAAAATTTAATACGGTCAAAGGAGTAATAGAAAATCGCTCGGTTATTATTGTTGATGATTCTATTGTAAGGGGAACAACCTCTCGATACCTGGTGAATATGATTCGTCAGGCCAATCCTGCCGAAGTACATTTCTTAGTGAGTTCTCCACCAATCATCAGCCCATGTTATTATGGCATGGACTTCCCAACACCAAAAGAGCTGATGGCGAATCGTTTTGATCGTGATATTGATGCTATGGCAAAAGAGATTGGGGTTGATAGTTTACGTTATCTCTCCCCTGATGGATTGGTAGATTCTGTAAAAGAAGCAAATGTATCTCCTAAAGGATATTGCACCGCCTGCTTTACAGAGGATTATCCGGTACCCGTTAATTTTGGTATCGAGAAAGAAGATAATGAGATAGTGTAATGGGTTTTAAAAAAGCAGAATTCGTTACCAGTGCCCCGTCGCTTGATGTTTGTCCCAAACCATATTTCCCAGAAATATGCTTTGCAGGAAGATCGAATGTGGGTAAGTCTTCTTTGATTAATGCGCTCGTCAACCATAAGGGATTGGCACGTACCAGTAACAGACCAGGCAAAACACAGGAGATGAATTATTACCAGGTAGATGATAAAATGTATCTGGTTGACCTCCCCGGTTTCGGATATGCCAAAGTATCCAAAAAAGAGCGGGAGCGGTGGGGGCGTGATATTCGAGATTACTTGTTAGAGCGGTCGACATTACGACTTGTAATTCATTTGGTGGATATTCGTCATAAACCTACTGATCTGGATGAAGAGTTTTTCTACTGGCTGGGGATTAATCGCCTGCCATTTACAGTAGTATTAACAAAGGGGGATAAACTATCCCATAACAAACGCCAGCAATCTAAGGCACGAGTCAAGCGAATCTTAGATGAAATGAATATTGAAGTTCCTATTATTATTAGTTCTTCTGAGGATAATATTGGGGTCGGAGAGATAAAAGAATTAATTTACGAATTTGCCCAATTTGACGATTAACAACAACACACAAGTTATGTCCTTTAAAGTTTTATTGCTCGATAACGTAAACGAACGTTGTGAAGAAGTATTTGAGAAGCGTGGAATTGAAGTTGTCAGAAATCACGATCTGAGTGGCCAAGCCCTATATGATGAGATTAAATCGTATCATGGTATTGTCGTACGCAGCTCTACCAAGGTAACACCAGAGGTGTTAAAAGCAGGTGAAAATCTTAAAGTCGTCGGTCGTGCCGGAGTAGGAGTTGACAATATTGATATAGAGGCTGCTACGAAACAAGGGATATTGGTAATGAATACGCCCAACGGTAATACTATTTCTACCGCTGAACATACTTGTGGTATGATTCTGGCGATCACACATAATATCCCTCAGGCTGTTGAAAAAGTAAAAAGCGGTGGTTGGGACCGTAAAAAATACATGGGGAATGAGGTTTATAACAAAACTTTAGGTGTCGTTGGATTGGGTAAAATAGGGAGTGAAGTTACCCAACGTATGCAACATTTTAATATGAAGGTAAAAGCTTATGATCCTTTTGCTTCTGTAGAGAAAGCCGAGCGATTGGACGTAGAACTTGTTGAGCTTGACGAGTTATTAGGTACTTCCGACTTTCTTACCGTTCATACCCCTCTCACAGAAAAAACGAAGGGGCTTGTTTCTATGGAAAATGCAGATAAGCTCAAGAAGGGCATCTTCTTAATTAACTGCGCACGGGGGGGCATTTACAAAGAGGAAGATCTGCCTGCACTGATTGATGAGGGCTATGTTGGCGGCGTTGCTCTAGATGTATACTCCAGTGAGCCTCCTTCTGATGAGTTGTATGAAATACTTCAACATCCCAAAATTATTTCGACTCCTCACTTGGGAGCTTCTACTGATGAGGCACAGGAGAAAGTAGCTGAGCAGATTGCCGAACAGATGGCTGATGCCTTTGAAGAGAAAAGGTTTGAAGGTAGTCTAAATGGTAAGTCTATAGCTCTTACAACCAACAAGGAGGTACAGCCTTATCTCGACCTGGCACAAAAGCTAGGTAGTATCGCTATTCAGCTGGCACCTGAACATGCCAACGAGTTTTCATTTGAGTACAGCGGAACTTGTGCTAAGTTTTCGGATGTACTTACGGATTCTATTCTTAAGGGCATTCTTTCTCACCATGTGAGTGAGGCGGTAAATCTAATTAATGCTCGTCATTATGCCGAGGAACGGGGTTTAAATATTCGTGAAACAACCGATTCTCAATCCGAGACTTTTAATGATTTGATTACGATTCAACTGAAAGAGGACGGGGAGTATCAAAAGATCTCTGCTACGGTCTTCGGTGAGAATGACTATCGTATTGTTGAGATTGATGGTTTCGGTATCGAATTGGCTCTTGAAGGAGATATTCTCATGTACAAGAATGTTGATAAGCCGGGAATGCTTGCAAAGGTAAGTTATGCGCTGGCTAAGCAGGAAATTAATATTGCATCGTTAAGCTTGGGCCGTACTCTTAAGGGTGAAAATGCAATTACAGCGGTTTCTGTGGATAAAAAAATGACGGAAGAAGAGTTACAACCGTTATATGATTTGGAAGATATACGAGCGTTGCAATATATAAGTTTGCCTTCAAACCACGATAACAATTAGTATGCATATTGATCATATTGGAATAGCTGTTGAAGACCTGGAGTCTGCGGTAAAAACCTACGAAAAGCTGTTGGACGGTAAATGCTATAAAAGGGAAGTGGTCGAAGACCAAAACGTAGAAACAGCTTTCTTCAAGACTGGGCAGTCGAAAGTTGAACTGCTCGGTGCGACTACTGCTGATTCTGTGATTGCTAAGTATATCGCCCAAAAAGGGCAGGGAATGCATCACGTAGCTTTTGAGGTAGAAGATATCTATGCTGAGCTTGATCGCCTGCGAGAAGAAGGATTTACAGTCCTCGGTGAGAAGCCCAGTCGTGGCGCCGATAATAAGCTGGTTGCCTTTGTTCATCCCAAAGACAATTGCGGCGTATTGGTAGAACTATGTCAAGAGCAGGAAGGTTAGCCCCTATTTTTCTTGGTGAATACCAAAGAGTCTTACAGTAATTTATAGCAAAGAAAGGGTTGAGTTTTGGGTCTGTCAGCCGTATCTTTGTACTCGTTAATTCGGGACGTGGCGCAGTCCGGTAGCGCGCACGACTGGGGGTCGTGAGGTCGCTGGTTCAAGTCCAGTCGTCCCGACATTTAAAAGGTCTTTTTTAGTAGTCTTAACGGCTACTTAAAGGCCTTTTTTAAATTGGGCAATCCTCGATTATTATCCAGAGCGAAAGATCAGTCCCCAGTTGCCGTTCTTTTTCCACGCCTTACCGATAAACGTGCCGAAGACCGTAATCTCTTCCCACTTATCGGGTGTTATATGGATAGGTTTGTAGGAGGGATTTTCAGGCTGCAGCATCACACCATCTTTCTTCTTTCTTATGGTCTTTAGGGTAGTCTCCCCATTATACAGGATAGCACCGATCTCCCCGTCTCGCGGCTCGCGCGGGTCGATGATGATGTAATCGCCGTCTCTGATGTCGGCATCGATCATACTCTCACCGTCAACGATGAGGGCAAAATAATGGTCGGATTTGTTGGCAGGATGTACTTCTACGGGCAGATGTCCAAGGTTTTCACTGATTGCTTCGTGCATGCCACCCGCGGCAATACGTCCTTTGATAGGTATGCCGGGGAAGAAGCCCTTCAGCTCAGATCGTTTGGTGGGATGAATACCGTAATTTCCGCGTCCATACTTTGTAAGGTAATTTTTCTTTTCAAGGGCATTTAAGTGTTGGTAGATACTGTTTGATGAGCTATAGCCAAATGCTTCCTGCATATCAGAGTAGGAGGGGAACTGGCTGTACTCCTCATAGTGGTCAATAATGAATTCCCAGAGTTGTCTCTGTTTTTCGGTAAGTGTTTTCATAAGAGACTATTATATAAAAAATACATGAAAAAAAACATGAAAAGATGAATATATCATATGAAAAATATTTTATCAGTCATTAATCTGATATCATTCAACTCTCATGCTCAAAGATAATGTAGAGCAAATGCCTAGAGGACAAGCCATATGATTAGTAAGAAAATCATTACCCAAACGGCAACCTTCAGGTATAAGGGCTGGGTAGGGAACTCATATCCACAAATGGGACAGATTTCTGCATTATTATCAATCTGTACAGCACATGCAGGGCATTCTTTTTGCGACATAATATTTCCTAATAAGTATAAGCTTGCCTATTATTGGCATCATAAGAATAGTAAAATATAATTACAGCTATGAAAATTCAGACCGCTGCAATTATTGATCAGCTGCTAATTGACGATAAGCGAGTAGACCTAGCTGAAGAGCACTTTATTGAACTTGAGTTTTCGGCCATTGATACAGGAGGGGGATTTAAAGATCCTATTCTCGATTTTTCAATTAAGGTACCGGATAAAATGCCCATTGATGTGGGACAACTGGTAGTCGTAGGGCTTCGAAATCCCCAACAAGAAGAGCGTAAAGTTGCGTTTGAATATAAGATGCCGGAAGAGCAAAGAGGTAGCAATATTGCAATAAACGGGCGTCTTAAAGGAGATCAGCTTAGCCGAGAAGTTATTGGTTTTGTATTACAGCTTTTGCGTTAAAGAGCTCTGAAAAACCGTCCTTTTGGTTGATATCTGTATTTTAGTAAACTGGAAATTCTTATTAGTGGGAGATAAGCACCAGTTTCAAACTGACTCAAGTTTTGACTTTGATCAGAATTCTTGGTTTTTCAAAGTTCTCTCGTTGATCAGGAGTTTTCTTTTAAAAGCTTTCGACTTCGATATTTTAGGTATCGGTCTTCAATGATGTGGTCAGGACGTATTTTTTTGTTGAGAATATATTTCAGATGGTTTTTAGCTTTACTGTCCTGATTAAACTCTAATAGTACCTGCGCATAGAGCATCCGGTTGGTAGGGTGGTCAGGGTTTATCTCCATCGCTTTTTCAACAAGTTCCTTAGCTTTTTCGTCAGAAGGCCAACCTATCAATAGCGGGATTTTAGGAGTGTAAAAATGGACCTGTGCCAAGATACGATACCCTCCGCCTGCTTCATATCTGGGATCAAGTTCAATAATTTCTTTAGACAGGCGTCGCAGTTTTTTAGCTATACCACTGGTGGAGGCTTTAATAAATCCATGAACATCGGCCCAACGCCCAAGATTGGCTCCATACCAAAATTTAATGGGGGCTGATTTTGGAAACTGTTGGTTCATTTTTTCTCCCAACTCACGCCCCTTGTCGTAAATATCTTTTTGTTTATCCTCAGAAAGGTCTGTAAACATCGCTTTAAAATAATAGGCTCGCAGAAGGAATGAGGCTGATTTCTTTAGTTCAATATTTTTTTGGATTGCCTGCTGTAGGGCATCAATAGATTTGTTTATGGGTTGAGGATCTGCCCGGAACCCTTCTGCCCCTTCAGCGCGTTGATCATAAAATTCTTTTCCTTGCTGAAATAAGTTTTGAGCCGTTAGCTCGCTAACGAATGATGTTAAAAGAATGGCACACAGAAATATTGGTGAAACAAGGGGGCAAGGAAATGCGGAGATTATACAATGGGATCTATTATACATAAATAAAGCCGTTTGGCTATTATTTTTCGTCTGCCGAATGCACATGTATTATGCGGTATTTTCTAGTGTATTGCAATCCAAAGTGGTTTGGTTGAATGAAATAAATAACCGGGAACAAAAAGGGGCAATTAGAGTTAAAAATTATGAAACGGTTGGCCGGGATTATTAGCGTTATATTGGCAAAAGGGAGAAATCCCAACAAAAACGAAATAATCATAATGTATATCATAAACCACGATAAACAAATTGCATTAATTAGTGAGATGAGACAACTTCGCAAGGATACTAAGAATTGTGAGGTCTACTATCATCATCCCTATACAAACCAGATGTGGAAGGCCTTTTTCCCTCGTGCAACGGAAGATGAGTTAGGGCCAAAATTACTGCGCCATGAACCGGTCCCAACCAATATTGAAAAACGCTTGAATATCTGTTTGGGAGAGCAGGTACCCGAAAATGCTATCGGTCTTGGCATTGAATGGTCGGCCCATCCCGAAATTTGGCCGGGTGTTATAAAAGCACTGGAAAATGAATATGCCCACTATGACAGGAAGCAGTTAAAACTCTTCTTGAATAATCTGCATCTTGATGAGGTCAAAGAAGAGTTGCCGGAAGATCCTCAGGAAGAGGAACTATCGGCAGATTTGGTGGGAGACCTCATTTGGCGGTCCCGAAAAATTCGAATGAAACGATTTTTCGTATTAGGATAGTCCGGTAAGTTCAGCACTTTTTTTCCATAATTTGTTTGTAATACTATCGTCATAACCGATGCTAGCCGGAGAGCGTTTTTTTCGGTTTCGAAAGTATTTTCCATTCTTTTCTGCGACATCATCCGAAGTGGCCAGGTAGATACTGGTCTGGGCTCCGGACTTTGGTGATCGCATAAAGGGTTTGCCAATAAAGTAGAATAGTTTCATAAGCCAGCTGGCTTCTTCAGCAAGCTGTGTGCGCGTAATACCGGGGTGTAAACTATAGGTAGTAACAGTGGTGTCGGCCCATCGTTTAGCCAATTCATGAGTGAACATGATATTGCATAATTTTGAGATACCATAGGCTTTTATAGGAGCATAGTTGTTATGTACCTGCAGATCATTGAGGTCAAAAAAGACAGCTCCCAGCCGATGTACTTCAGAAGCTACATTAATAACCCTTGCCTGGGAAGCCCTTTTAAGATGAGCACCCAGCAAATTGGTCAGCAGAAATGGAGACAGGTGGTTTACCGCTAACGTTTTTTCAATACCATCGATGGTCACTTCACGTTCATTAGTAATGAGGCCGGCATTATTGACGAGCAGATCTACTTTTTCATATCTTTGGGTGATTCGGTTGGCTAGTTCTCGCACATCGTGTTGAAGTGCTAGGTCAGCAAGCATGATTTCTATACCCGTATGAGTTGTATCGTTGATGATATCTCTTTTTGCCTGTTCGGCTCGTTTTTCATCACGGCAAACCATAATCACATATGCTCGTTGGTTTGCCAAGGCACGGGTTGTTTCTTTGCCTATTCCGGAATTAGCTCCGGTAACTATACAAAGTTTATTAGCTAAATCCATAGCGTAAAATTGCTGATAGTGGTCAGTATTAAAATATTTAGTTCAGATTGTTGTTCAAAGAAGTTAACTTTAAACGTTTATATAATTAGTTTCACGAAACATATATTATAAATGATTCAAGAATATCTTAATTCTGTAGAAAACTTTATTGTCGTTGGCGATCGCGTACTCATAAAGCCAAGGGATATGGAAACCCGAACTAAAAGTGGTCTTGTATTACCGGCAACAGTTAAAGAAAAAGAAGATATCCACAGTGGGTATGTCGTTAAAACGGGACCGGGTTATCCTATTCCCTCGAACGAAGTAGATGAAGCCTGGAAGGATACCAGTGAGACTAAATATATTGGTATGCAGGCACAAAAAAGTGATTTGGCAATATTCTTAAAGGACCAAACACACGAAATTGAATTTGAAAATGAGAAATACCTGATTTGTCCGCATGCAGCAATATTGTTGTTGATCAGGGAAGATATGGCACTTTAGGATCGATTTTATAGTAGATAGCTTTATTCTTACAATGGTAAGGGAAAGAAGATATTATTAGAAGCCTGTTATCAAGCTTCGGTTCTCTTTTCTATGTACCACAAACATTAATTTAATCGCTACATAGCTATGGATCGTCGTCAATTTTTAGTTCGCTCATCGTTATTCGCCGCAGGAGCGGCATTACCATTTAAAAGTCTCTTTGCCGAAGCAAAAGGAACGTTCACACCTCTTCGAAGAAATGTAGGTTGTTTTACCGAACGGGGAGGGACTATTGGATGGCTGGCAAGTAAAAACGGAATGGTTATTATTGATACGCAATACCCCAAATCAGCAAAAAAATGTTTGAATGGGCTGCAGGATCGTACCGAACATCCCCTGGATCTGCTTATTAATACGCACCATCACGGCGATCATACTTCGGGCAATTCAGTGTTTGAAGGAGTAGCAGAAAAAATGGTGGCCCATAAGAATGTGCCTAAACTGATGAAACAATCGAATAAAGAGAATGAGGGTGAAGGCAATACCGCTTTTCCTACAACAACTTACGCAGATAGCTGGAAAATGGATGTAGGAGATGAGACGGTCCATGCTAAATATTACGGGCACGGACATACCAGCGGGGATTCTGTGATCTATTTTGAGAAAGCTAATGTGGTGCACATGGGGGATCTGGTCTTTAACCGGATGAATCCCTACACCGATCGTCCGGCCGGTGCTTCTATGCAAAATTGGGTAACTATTTTGGAAACGGTAGCTGACGAGTACCCGGCAGATGCAAAGTATATTTTTGGCCATGGGAAACCGGAATATGGTATTACAGGAGCCAAAGAGGATGTATTAGTGATGAGAAATTACCTTTCAGGTATAATTGAGTATGTTCAAGAGGGGATTGAGCAGGGAAAATCCAAAGATGAGATTACTAAGATAAAGTCGCTTAATGGTTTTGAGAACTTTTTGTATGCTGATTTTTGGACACTGCCCCAGAATCTTGCTGTTGCATATGAAGAATTAACTCAATCTTGATATGGCAAATAGTAAAACAGTCGAAATATACCAGCAAGTTACCGAGGAAGAATCACGCCGTTGTAGCTATTGCGGAGTGGAAGCGCCTTTGGTTTGGGTACATGGGCACGGGCAGTGTGCCCACTGTGGTATTAACGTGCAGGAATGTTGTCAGGGCGAAAATTGTGAAATGAATTAGTCCACTTGCTGAGGAAAATTCTTGTTAGAAAAAGCAAGGTTACCGTAATTTTTCCTTAATTCGGATTGGTCTGCGGCTACCTATTCGAAAGCTTCTTGCTCAATAGAAAAAATGTTCTCGCAGAGCTGTAACTCTTCAGGGCTGTTAGAGGCAATTATCAGCATTTTTTCAGGAGATTGGAACGACTCAGCAATATTATGAATAAGGGTTCTGCCTGCCTCATCCAGGTTTGAGCCGGGTTCATCCAGCATAAGAATCTTCGGGTCATGAAAGAGAGCCGATGCCAGTCGCAATCGCTGTTGTTGTCCGGTCGAAAGTTTTCCAAACGGCTGGTCGGCAACGTGGGTTAATTCTACCTTGTCAATCCAATAATTTAACTCTTTCTCATCCGTTTTTTGATGGCGGACATCCACAAGAAAAGATAGGTTCTCACGGCAACTCAACTCGTTATACAGATTGATGTATGGGGCTGCATAGCCCAACATTTTTTTAAAATGGGGTATTGGAATCTCATCGCCACTGTTGTACCAGTTGATGGTTCCCTTGCTGGGTTGTAACAACCCGGAGAGGGACTTTAGAAAGGTGGATTTGCCAGAGCCATTGGAGCCTGCAATCCCCAATGTTTTTCCCTCGTGAGCAAAAGAGATTTCCGAAAAAACAGTGTTGTCGCCGAATGATTTTGTAAGCTTTGTAACTTTTAAGGTAATCATAGGCCAAAGGTAAAAAGGCATTTTTAAATCACAAATGATAAAATTTGAGACAAAGCACTCTAAAATTTCAAAAGATTGTCAGGATTTAACATATTGCTGCGTTCTTTAGTTGTATTGCCTGTCTTTAGACGATATATTTCCAGAAATTTATGCAACATATTATTCAACAAATAACGAAACAATTGATCGCCCGACTTCCGGAGCATGAGCAGTATTATCGACTGCATGAGCTGCGTTCATGGGGATTCCCTTCATTTATTATTAAAAGAATAAAGATCGAGCTCGAACGGAATTTGGCAGAATCGATGATTATTCCTAAAACGGACTGGGCCAATACCAGCTCGGATGCGGTTTTAGATGCATGGGATCAGTTTGTAAGTGCTATTAGAGCCGAGGCTCGCCTACCGGCCAGTTATGCCCAAACGGTAATTGAAACAGCAGTAGCTGATGTCGTTGAGATATTGGTGCAACCAAGAAAAAATATTCCTTCTGTTATTTTTGGGAATAAGGATGAGCTTGACTTTTCTATGGTACAAAAAGGAGCAGAAGCCGTGGTGGTCTATCAGCATTTAGGGAGACTCATTCCTCGGTATATGGAGAAGAAGGGACTGGATAAGCTAACTAAAAAGCGTTGTGCTAAACTTGTTTCGAAAGCAGATGAGAAGCTGACATTAAAATATTCTCCCTTAAATTGGGCCCAGATGTTAGAGCCCCTTTTTAAATTGCTGGATGCCGAAATTGATACTGAGTTATTGCGCCTCTTTTTTGAAGATAAGGCGATGCCACGTATTGCACGAAAGTTCGACTTGATGAGTGGAGCACTAACGCGGGCAGAACTTATAGAAATCCTTTCTTCACCGGAGTTATTGAACTTTGAAGGTTATGAAGAAGAGCAGTCGACTCTTTTTGATACCAAGAATGTCCCGGGGGGGGCAGCGAATGAGGCTGAAGGTATATCGAAAAAGTCTGTTGTAGAAGATTCTGAAGAATGTATAGAAAGTGATAGGGACGCTTCATCATCTTCAGATAAGGAAGATGATGAGTCTATTGCCAAAGAAGATGATAACAGTTTAAACGGCGGATTCGAATCTGAAGATAAAGTAGATATAGACGAAAAGGAAGAAAGTAATGGAGACCATGCTTCTCTCAATGCTATTTTTGCGCAACCTGAAAGCGACGAAAAGAGTAAAGAAAGTTCACAAGAGACAGCAATAACAGACCAGCCGGAGCCGGAGGTATCATCTCATGATGAGGAAGTAGCAAAAGAGGAGAGGAAGGAAACGTCTGCAGAACCGGAGAGTTCCGGTAAAGCCACTGAAAAGGAGAGTAATGGGCAGAAGGCCGCAAATTCAGAAGGGAAGGAAACCCCCATGTGGATGCGCTATATGAGCGACGATGAAATTGAAGAGTATCAAAAGGAACAGCAAGAGCAGGACAAAGAACCCGATGAGGATGGGTTTGTGGAAGAACCCATTATCGACCTTACCCAAGAAGATGCCTCAGAGAAAGAGATACGAAATCTTCAAGAACAGCTTTCGGGCGACCGTGAACGATTTATTGAAAATATATTCCGTGGTTCTGAACGGGCTTATGAAGAAGCAGTAGAAGATATCGCGGCCTATGCCAGTTGGCGGGATGCAAGCAAGTATATCGAAAAAGATATTTTTAAACGTAATTTAGTGGACATGTACTCTGAGACCGCTGTTGATTTTACAGATCGGCTGCAGAGTTATTTTCTGGAAAAACAAAATCGAAATAAATAAGAAATTAGATGGCTTCGGATAAAAAAGTAGAACGACTAAAGCAAAAACGTAAAGATGCTAAAAAGGGCGGTGGAGAAAAACGAATTCAAAAGCAACATGATAAAGGAAAGCTTACAGCTCGTGAGCGACTAGACCTATTGCTGGACGATGGTTCCTTTGAAGAGATCGACCCTTTTGTAACTCACCGAAGTAAGAAGTTTGGGTTAGACAAAAAGAAAATTGACGGAGATGGTGTTGTAACTGGTTTTGGTGAAATACACGGCCGACCGATTTACGTTTTTAGTCAGGATTTTACGGTTTTTGGCGGTTCGCTCTCAGAGACCCATGCCGAAAAAATCTGCAAGATTATGGATATGGCAATGAAAAACGGAGTGCCCATTATTGGTCTTAATGATTCCGGTGGAGCTCGTATCCAGGAAGGGGTTTCTTCGCTTGGAGGATATGCCGAAGTCTTTTGGAGAAACAGTATGGCTTCAGGGGTGATTCCACAATTTTCGGCCGTAATGGGACCGTGTGCAGGTGGAGCGGTTTATAGTCCGGCCCTGACTGATTTCGTTTCGATGGTGAAAGATACCAGCTATATGTTTGTGACGGGGCCCAATGTTGTGAAAACAGTAACCCACGAAGAGGTTACCTCCGAGGAGTTGGGCGGAGCCAGTGCGCATGGTAAAAAGTCGGGTGTTGCACATTTTACAGAAGAGAATGATGCGATCTGCCTGAAGAATCTTCGCAAGCTGTTGACTTATGTGCCGCAAAATTGCGAAGAAAAGCCGCCACGGGAAGAGGCCAAAGCACCGGATTCTTCAAAGGTCAAAAAACTGGATGATATTGTTCCGGATAATCCCAATAAACCCTATGATATTAAAGATGTTATTGGCGGTATTGTAGATAAGGACTCATTTATGGAAGTCCATGAGCACTATGCTACAAATATTGTGGTAGGCTTTGCCCGTATCGACGGACGCAGTGTTGGGATTGTAGCAAACCAGCCATTGTCGCTGGCTGGTGTACTCGATATTGATGCTTCACTGAAAGGTGCTCGCTTTGTTCGGTTCTGCGATGCTTTTAATATTCCCTTGGTGACTTTTGAAGATGTGCCCGGTTTTTTACCCGGTACAGACCAGGAGTGGGGCGGCATTATTAAACATGGTGCGAAGCTGCTGTATGCATTTTGCGAGGCAACTGTGCCTAAGATGACGGTTATTACCCGTAAGGCGTATGGTGGAGCCTACGACGTTATGAACTCCAAACATATTCGTGCGGATTATAATGTAGCCTGGCCAACAGCTGAGATTGCAGTGATGGGACCGAAGGGAGCAGTTGAGATTATCTTCCGTAAAGAGATTGCCAATGCTGATGATCCGGAAGCAAAGGAGCAAGAGCTCATCGATTACTACAAAGAGGAGTTTGCACATCCCTATAAGGCAGCTGAGCGAGGATTTATTGATAATGTTATTCTGCCGAGTGAAACGCGCGAAAAACTTATTCATGTGCTCAAGATCACAGAAAATAAGGTGGATGATGTGCCTCAGAAAAAGCACGACAACCTTCCGTTATAGGTTGAGTATTAAAGGTTAAAAGGCTCCTGTTAGTTCAGCTAAATAAGTTTAATTTTAGAACCAGCATCCCGAACATTCAAACTGTACAACGGCTCCGAGGGAATTGTGCTCCCGTCTATAAGCTGATTGTGATGGAGTGAGCAGATACTTAGCCAGAATTTATTAATATTTATTTCTGTTTTATTGTTGCAATGAATATTAGCGCTTATTCCCAATTCTTAATCCTTAATTGATTCATGGATCTTTTCAACGAGGATGCGGACCAACAAAAAGGTCAGCAATCCGATTTCGTAAATCCTCATGAGCCGTTGGCTACAAGAATGCGTCCGCGTTCGCTTGAAGAATTCGTAGGCCAAAATCATATTGTCGGTGAAGGCAAGATGCTGCGGCGTATGATTGAATCCGGTGTAATCGGGTCACTTATTTTCTATGGTCCGCCAAGCTCTGGTAAAACGACGTTGGCCCATGTAATTTCCCGGGAAATTAATGCCCAGTATATAGAGTTAAATGCGGTACTCGATGGTATTAAGGATCTGAGGAAAGTAGTAGCCAAGGCTGAGAAAATGCAGCAGATGAATGAACAAAAAACTATTCTTTTTGTGGATGAAATTCATCGTTGGAACAAAGCCCAACAAGATGCACTGTTGCCTCACCTGGAGTCGGGGGTTATCACTTTGATCGGAGCGACCACTGAAAATCCTTTTTATTCGTTGGTAAGTCCGCTGTTATCACGTTGTCAGCTTTTTGAGCTGTATGATTTAACCAAAGATCATGTGCTTACCATGATTGACCGATCACTGGACGATAAGAAGCGTGGGCTGGGGGGTAAAAAGGTAGAGGTGACGGATGCTGCTAAAGACCACCTTGCAGAGTTTGCAGGTGGAGATATCAGGAATGCTATTAATGCCCTGGAAGTAGCGGTGCTTTCCAGTGATGCCGATGAGGATGGCGTGATCCATATTGACCTGGATATCGCCAAGGAGTGTATTCAGCGGCGTGGTGTACGGTATGACGGTACTGGAGATGAACACTACCATTATGCTTCGGCTTTTATCAAGTCGTTGCGGGGGTCCGATGTGGATGCTGCCCTGTACTGGATGGTTGCAATGCTGGAGGGGGGCGAAGACCCTAACTTCTTATTCCGTCGCATGATTATTCAGTCGTCAGAGGATGTGGGGATGGCAGATCCACATGCGTTGTCAGTGGTAAATTCGGCCCATGAGGCTTTTACAAAGTGCGGGATGCCCGAAGGTCTTTATTTTTTGGCTCATGCCTGTATATACCTGGCACTGGCTCCTAAGAGTAATAGTACCGGGGCAGTGTTTTCGGTACGGAGCGAAATTAAAAATAATGGTATTGGTCCTGTGCCTTCGCACCTAAGAGATAAAACAGCAAACTCAAAGCAATCGAGATACTTGGGAGTTGAAAATGCATCAGATGATTATCATTATCCTCACTCTTATGATCATCACTGGATACCTCAAGACTATTTGCCTGAAGAAGTTAAAGAGAAAGGATGGTATGACCCCGGCAACATAGGACGTGAAAGTAAGCTTTGGAAACGGTTGGAAACAATTAAAGAAGCATATGCCAAATCTGCTAAGGAATAGGCCTCCTGTACTTTATATAAGAAATTGTATCTTTGATCATCAATAATTCAGTTTTTAGTCTACATTTTTATGCTTGATTTACAAATTATAAGCGGTACCGACCGCCCGGGATCTAATGCTCTGCGGATATCAAAATATATCCAGAAGAAATATCGCGATGAAGGTGTTGATGCAGGAATTATTGATTTGCAGAATTTTCCTGCCGAGCAGGTTATTGGCGGGCGGTATGGAGAAGATTTGCCTGAGGTTGAGGCTTTTGTAAGCCGGGCTGTTTCAGCAGAAGGTCTCGTTATTGTATGCCCAGAGTATAATGGCGGTTATCCCGGTATCTTAAAGCTGTTTATTGATTACTTTCCTTTTCCAGGTAGTTTAGAAAAGAAACCGATTGCGTTGGTAGGTGAAGCCAGTGGTGCTTTTGGGGCATTGCGGGCCGTAGAACAGTTGCAGCAGGTGCTTGGTTATCGGCATGCCCATATATTTCCAGAACGGGTCTTTATTCCCCGAGTTACCGAAAATTTTGATGATGAAGGGGGAATTAAAGATGAACTCCAGCAACAACTTCTAATGACACAGATCAGCGGTTTTCCCCAGTTTGTACAGGACCTTAATAAAGATTCAGTTATCTCAAAGGGGTAACAGAAAGCAGGGGAGTATTAACTCATTTTCAGCATATATCCTACTCCGTGGAGTGTGACCAGATATTTTGGATCATCGGGATGCATTTCAATTTTTGATCGCAGTTTGGAAATGTGGACGTCTACTGTGCGTGTATTTGTGCTAAACTCATATCGCCAAACGTTCTCGAGCAGAGCATCTCGTGATACCGGTTCATTAGCATGAGCAACCAAGTATCGAATAAGTTCCACTTCACGAGTAGTGAGCTCTAGTTTTCCGTCCTCAGGATGTTCCGCTACGGCATCTTTGAGATTGATTTTGATAGGATCTAGATCCACCTCATTAATAGGTGTTGCACTGGCATATTCTTCGGAGCGGCGTAATCGTGCCTGGATACGTGCTAACAGCTCTTTAACTCCAAAGGGCTTGGTCATATAATCATCAGCCCCGATGTTTAACCCCGTGACTTTATCGATTTCTTGGTCACGAGCAGTTAAAATTATGATGGGAAAGGTATAGTTCATCCCTCGAACTTTTCGGCATACGTCAAAGCCGCTCATTCCCGGTAGCATAAGGTCAAGAACCATCAGGTCAGGATTTTCCTTCTTGACGATATTTACCGCTTTATCTCCCTTGTTGGCTACATATACATCGTAGCCTTCATTCTCCAGGGTATCTTGTAAGGTAAAAACTAAACTTGGTTCGTCTTCGACGATTACAATCTTTTTAGAATCAGTTGACATATGTTTCAGACTCCTTATTTAATGAATCAGATTCAGAAGAATATGATGGGGTGTGTTGTTTGGTAGTATCTTTTTCTTCAAGGATAGCAGGAAAGCTAATGGTAAAAGTTGAGCCTTTACCAGGTTCACTGGAGACGGTAATTTCACCATCATTCAGCTCAACAAGGTTGTTGACAATAGACAGGCCGAGCCCATGTCCTTTCGTTTTGGCTGTTAACGTATCCTCAGCACGGAAAAACTTTTCGAAGATTTGAGAGATGACTTTCTGTTTCATCCCTACTCCGTGGTCTTCTATTTGGAATACCAAGTTTTCATTTTTGACTGTTAGTCGAATGTGAATAAACTTTTCATCGGTACTATACTTAATCGCGTTTTCTACAAGATTACTGACAATGGTTTCAAAGCTGTTGGGATCGACCATTGCCATGGGTATATCATCTTCAATGGTAGTGCGGAGGGTAAAACCTTTCTTCTCAATGTATTCTTCATGTTCATCAATATAAGAGTACAACTTTTCACTCAAATCAATAGGTTCAGGTTCTACCAGTGATTGTCCAGCATCTGCTTTGGCAACATCCAGAAGCTTTTCAATCATCTTCCGGAGGCGTATTGCTTCATTAAAAATATGATTCCCATAATTTTTAAGCCTTGTTTTATCAGTAACACGACCGTCAGCCAGATTTTCTCCAGCAGCTTGCATCACTGCCAAGGGGGTTTTTAGTTCGTGGGTAACATTGGCCAAAAAACCTGCTTGACGTTCTGCGAGTGCACGTTCTTTTTGGGCGGATCTAAACATAAAGACAAGTGATCCTAGCAATAGAAGCATGGCAGCTGCCAAAACGACGATATTTTTGATAAGTGAGGCATTAGAAGCAGCAACAGCAGATTGATCCGTAAATGAGACTTGCAGTTCCCAATAATCAAATAAACTTGGGAAATCCTGTTCGAAATGTACTTTTTCGTGATCATATTTTACCGTAGTGTCACTGCTGGCAATAATTTCATTATTGACCCAGTCGCGAAGCCAAACATGCATATCTGATTGATTCGTCGTTCCGAACTTCTCAACCAGTTTTTGGGGCAAGTATTCGTTGCGTAGATAATCTTGGTTGAATGGCATGGTAAGGTAGCCAAAAATACTTTTTTCGGAAGGGTCGATGATCGCGATTGTAACACTACGATGCGAGTCAAAAATGACTTTGTTACTATATCGGTATTCATCGATGAGAGTTTTCATCTGTGTGCGTGTAATGCCCATCCCATCACAGACTACTTCTCTGGGGTAAGTGGATGTTCGGATAAACTTCTCAAGCTGTTCATCATACTTTAGAATTGCTTTGTTGTTCTTGCAAATTCCGGAACCCGTAGGAATAAAATAAATATCATCATAAATACTATCATGGGCTGCTTCATTGAGTAGCGATACTACTTCTTTTGAAAATTGTCCTGTTTTTCGGAAAGTAGATTTCAGATGTTTTATATCTGTAGAGCCAAGCCCATAGTATGATTCGAAAAAACGATATCGGATTTTGTCAGAAAATTCAGCAATCTGCAGCTTTTTATTTTCCCGGTTCGATTCCAGCGTGTTTTCATGAAGGGCATACAGTGAATATACATTCATCCCGGTAAGCCCGATAATAGCGACAATACCGGCGGCAAGCAGTATCCATCGAAGTGATCCGTAACGCTTCATATAAAGTTTATTAGTAAATGATAAAACTGTGAGATACCAAGCACCTAAAATAAGAAAATTTAAAAGGTAACGAATTCAATAACTCCGATTATTTACGGAATTTAATAACTTTTTTGTCCAAAATAACAAGAGGACACCAGATTCGTTGCCCTTTTAACTGATATTGGAAGAATTTATGCTACTTTTCCCATCGATTATTTCCGCGATTAGTATCTGGGTAAAGTTTTTCAGGATCGATAACAACTTTAGTGGCTAGGCCCTCAACGGTGATACTAGCTTTTGTTGCTCCTTTGAGCCATTTGTCAACGGGGATTTTGCGCATTACTGTCGATCCGTCTGAAAGAGTGATGGCAATAATTGCCGGCATCGGTGCTAATCCGTTATCATGGATAGTAATACGACTGCTATTTGCTCGCACTGTCACATCAGCTATTGCATGGTCCAGGGTCCAGGTTTCGTAATACCAGCTTCTCCAGAACCAATCGAGATCTTGTCCCGACACATCTTCAAAGGTATTAAACATGTCCCAAGGGTACGGATATTTGTAACGCCATCGTTCAAGGAAGGTGTGGTATGCTTTATTAAATGTTTCTTCTCCCAGTAAATTACGTAAGCTTACGAGCATGGTAGCTGGTTTGGGATATGAAGCTTTTGAGTAAGCAAAGCTGTTGTAGTGATAGTCAGACCAGCGCATAATGGGGCCTTCAATATCTGTATAGGTGATACGCAAGTAACTTTGCATATCATTAATGTCAAAGTTTGGCTTGTCGGGGTAGTACGTTTTTTTGGCCTGATTTTCGTTAAAAGTAGTAGTTCCTTCATCCATCCAGGCGTAGCGACGTTCATTTGTACTGATCTGCATGGGTACCCACATATGGGCTAGTTCATGTGCAATAACAGCATATAGAGATTGGGCCCTCCGTCCTTTATAATCTCCAATGATCGTAATCATGGGGAACTCCATGCCGCCACCAATAATGCCTCCACCTTCAACAGAAGTCATATGTGGCCAGGGATAGGCTAATCCGGTATAATCTGATAGAAAAGTGATTGCATGCCTGGTAAATTTAGCAGCATTTGTCCACAAGGGGGCTGAGCTGCGGTAGATGGCATTAATGCTGGAAAAGTCATCACTTTCATCACCGTCACGATCTCCAACACTGGCTCGTGTAGCATCCCAAAGCGATTCTTTAGTAACACTAAAAGCAAAGTCTCGAACCTTTTCGGCCTCAAAGTTCCATGTAATTTTACCGTTTTTTGTAGATTTAGTGACAGCCCCAAAGTCATCTTTGGTTACCACATGAACGACACTGTCACTTTGGTGAGCCTTAGTGAGACGTTGATGGATATCCTCCTTGAGGATGCTTTTACTGTTCTGGAGTCTTCCGGTAGAGGCAACCATCCATTGTTCGGGTACGGTAATATCTACATTATAGGAGGCGAAATCGTGATAAAATTCAGCATTACCGGTAAAAGGATCCGTAAACCAGCCGTTCACATCATCGTAAACGCGCATCTGAGGATACCAATAGGCAATATAATATAGGTTGTCTTTGCTATATCCCATCCGTCCGTCTGCCCCGGTTTTAGGTACTTTAAAATCCCAATCTATACTAATATTGGTACTGTCACCGGGCGCCAAAGGTTCATCGGGGCGAACAACCATTTGAGTTCCATTGACTGAAAATCCGCTGGGAGCACTGCGCATCTGTATTGGTGATAGCTCTTTACTATTGACGGTTACTTTATGGAGGTTTATTCCCCCTGTTACTTCTTGTTTACTACTGCGTTGTACTCCTTTTTTGTGGAGGTTCTGAGCCAGCTCCATAAACAGATTCCTGAGGGTATCCGGCGAATTGTTGTAGTAGGTGATTGTGCTACTTCCTTTTAGCAGGGTATCGGCAGGGATTAATTCTGCATCAATGTTATAATGTGCACGTTGTGTCCAATAGTCCGGTCCCGGCTTTCCCGACATCGTTCGGGTATCCAGTTCCACAGCATTGAAAAAGGAGGTTGGGATCTCATTGGAAATGGGGTTAGCCACCGACCGATTCATTTCAGAAGGTAGTTTGTGAAACTTCTCCTGCTGCCCTTGTTGGGAGGTATCTTCATTTTGTGGGGCATCTGTCGCTTGTTGCATTCCCGTACAGCCTGAGAAAAATACAAATAACATTATAATAGCAACAGAAATATTGCGAGAAGATACTAGCTGTACCATAAGGAAAGTAGGTCGTAACTTTTTTAGTTATAAAAGATATGGAATTTGCTATGAATCGAGAGAAAAGTGTTTTGATATGGCCTTCTTAAGATCATCAAACTCAATGGGTTTAGTGAGGTAGTCGAGATAATTGGTAGCTTCGGCTCGTTCTACGTGGTAGGGGTCAGAATTACCGGTGATATAAATTACGGGAACGTCTGAAAATTTACGAATTTCCAGCATTGCATCAATACCGTCAATATCACCTTCCAGAGAGATGTCCATCACAATAAGATCCGGATCAATTTTTTGTGCGGTCTCAATAGCAGTTTTGCCGTAAACCAGTTCCCCTTCTGTTTGAAAGCCAAGTCGTTCAAGATAACTCTCATACAAGAGATTTAGAATGAGATCGTCTTCAACAATTATGACATTCTTTTCTTTTGTGCCCATAAAAATGTGATCAATTCATGATAACAATTCTAAAAATAGAAAAATCGAGAGATAAGACAATCAATTTTATGTAACCCAACCAAATTGTACACACAGAGTGTATAAAATATTCAATATGTAGTACTCAACGGTATGGGTATTTTATTGGAAATACAAAAAAAACTACAGACCTTTTTTATTTAAACCGAGCACGTAAGAAAGGGAATATACAGGAAAATAACGGTTAATCAGCAAGTATCTGGGTAGACCCTTTCAGGGTTCTTTTCTTGTCAGTTAAATTTGTAAGGAGCTGCCTGCCCCTTTCACATTTTGTTTTTCAAAGCTAATAATGAATTCGGTGCCTTCTTCTGATCGTACTTCTATTTCTGCTTCCAGTTGCTGAGCCAGAGTTTTAATAAGTGAGAACCCAATAGAATTGCTGTTAGAAAGCGAAAAGTCATTGGGCAGTCCTTTGCTATTATCTTTAATATGAAGGGTTACATCACGTTTATGTTCTTCGAGTAAAATTTCAATAGTACCTTTGTCATTGGGAAAAGCATTATTATAGGCATTGGTCACTATTTCATTGATGATAAGTCCGCAAGGAATAGCTTGGTTGACGTTGAGTTGAATATCGCTCACTGATACTTCAAATGTGATATCAGAATGTTTTTGCTGGTAAATACTTTTTATGGACTGAATTGTTTTAGAAACGAAATCACCGAAGCGGAGATTGTTAAAGTCTTGGGCTTGGTACAGCATTTCATGGACGGTAGCCATTGATTGAATACGAAGTTGGCTGTTGGCTAATATATTTTTTGTGTTATCATTCTGGGTCTTTAAACATTCAAGCTGTAACAGGCCGGAAATGATCGCCAGATTATTTTTTACACGATGATGGATCTCTGATAATAATACTTTCTTTTCTTTTAGAGAGACCTCCAGCTGCTGTTCATATTCTTTTAAGTCTGCAATATTTTGCGCTGTACCTATAAAAAAGCTTTGATCTCCGCTTTGGAATGAACTGGTACTAAAAAGGTGTGGGATTTTTGTGCCATCCCGTGTTTTTAAATTAGCTTCGCCCATTACTTCGCCCTTTTTAAATACTTTTTGTAGTGCTTTTTCTACATAGGGTCGATGTTGTTCAGCAATAAATTTTCGCGGGTTCATATATGAGATCTCTTGTTCATTGTAACCCGTTATTTCCCGGATCTGGTCGTTCCATCGAATAGGATTTCCACTACTATCGAACATAAAGAACGATATAGGCAGGCTGTTAATGATTTTATCACTTAGTTTTTTTTCTCGTTCGAGTTTGAACTGCGTTTTCTTTTGTTTGGTAATATCTTGGACCGCACCATTGGCCTCAAGTGGTTTGTTTCCGGGGCCATAAATAGTTTTAATGGAATGGCGCACCCACTTGGTAGTACCGTCGGGAGTGAGAATACGGTGTTCAAAATCTTTAATGAGATCTCCTTTCATGATATCTGAAAGTAACTTTTTAACCCGCTTGTTATCTTTGGGATGTACCCGATCTAGAAGCAATTCTAGGGAAGGTTTCTGTTTGATATCAAAGTCATAGATGTCGTAAGTCTTTTTTGACCACTCCATGCTATTTTTTACTACCTCCCATCGCCAGCTACCAACCTCTGCCAGCTCTTGACCAAGGTTAAGGTTAGTAAGCGTTTTTTTGAGCTTATCCTGGGTTTCTCTGCGTTCGGAAATGTCACGAAGGATATACAAAAATTGGGCGGGATTACTATCTTTAATGTAGCTTATTTGCAATTCAATGGGAAACTTTGAGCCATCTTTACGTAAGGCAGGCATCTCAATAAGCGTATCGATGATAGGGCTATTCTTCGTTTCAAGATAGCGCTTTATCCCTTCTTCATGTTCCTTGCGATAAGGAGGAGGGATAAGCGTTTGAGGCATTGATTTTCCAATAATTTCCTTTTTATTGTATTGAAACGTTTGTTCTGCGGCTGAATTGAACTGGATGATTTCGCCATGCCGGTTAATAGTGATGATACAATCAGAGGCCGAGTTTAAAATGGTCTCTTTCTTGATTTGCGACTCTTGCAGTGCGCGGAGGGTCTTTTCTTGGTCACTAATATCTCTGCCCGTTATGAACCAGCGATCAAAGAACCTGGAAAAGGTAAATTCCAAGTAAACTATTTGCTGGTTTGCTATCTCAACAGGGGCAATAAAGGTTTCTTTCTTTTTCTGGGATTGTGTTAGAAAATTGATTGCTTTCTTTTTGGCAGGTCCATCAATAAGTTGATCAGCGAAGGATGTGCCAATAAGTTTTTCCTTATCAATATCCAACGTATTGAGAGTCTCATCATTACATTCGAGGATCTTTAGAGAAGACGTATCAATAATTGTCTGGAGATCAGAGGAGTTGTCCAGAAATTTATCGGCATTATTAAGGCGTTTATTTCGTGCCTCTAACTGAGAGTTCTTCTTTATTAAAGTAAACTGATCAACTACTTCTTTGCCCAACAGTTTAAGACTTTGGACCTGTTGATCAGTTAGTTGGCGAGGCTTGTTATCGATAACACATATAGTGCCTAAATTGAATCCCTTCTCGGTTTTCAAGGGTACGCCGGCATAAAACCGGATACCCTGTTCTACATAGGGGCTGTCTTTGAAACGAAGGTCCATGAGCGTGTCCTCAACGATCATGATGCCTTCACCTTTGATCGCATATTGGCAGAAACTCTCTTCTTTGGGAATAGCAGGTATGTCAATGCCATTACCCGACTGTGTAATTTGCTGGTGAGAGTCTAACAAGTTTATCAGTGCAAAAGGAGTGTCACAAATTGCGGAGGCAAGTTTTGTTAATCCATTAAGGGTCTCCTCAATCTCTTTCTCAATAATGTTAAATGATTCTAGTTCTACTAGCCGCTTTTGGGGGGTGTTTGAACTCATAATTTCAGTCGTTAAAAATGGTTAGTTCAAAGAAAGCGCTTAGAGATCAGTGTTGATTTTTTCACGCAGGGGCATAATGGTTGATGATAATTCTAAGCTATACTTTATACTTTATCGTTATCGGTGATGGGAGGAAAATCTTAACCCAAAAAATGTAAATAGTTGTTACATACAGAAGCACTTTTTAAGTGCCTGTTGTTAAACAAATAGGTGTCTATAAAAGGATGGATGGAATACTGAAGGGCAGTAGGATGTTTGTTCGGAATAAAGTTAGAGATCTATAGTACTACTTGATCCCTTATTATTATTTTTGGTAAATGTAATAAGAATAGAGGTATCGTTATTTGGCTGAATATCAATGGTAGCGTCTAATTGCTGAATAAGAGTTTGGATAAGCGTATAGCTGGTTTCCTGATTTTCTGAAAACGCATTGGACAAAATATTATCGAAAGCATTAACTGCCAATATAACTTTACGATCTTCAATTGTTAGAGAAATGCCTAGTATTTGTTCTTTCGACCCTTCTTCTGCATTGTCATATGCAATGGTGATAAGTTCACTTATAATAAGTCCACAGGGAATGGCTTGGTTAATATTTAGTTTCACCTCACCAATATTTAAATCAAAGGAGATATTGGTCGATGATTCATCATAAATTTTTTGTGTAGAACTTATAATCTTAGAGACAAATCCTTTAAAAGGGAGAGTGCTAAGATCTTCCGTGTTGTAAAGAATCTCGTGAACAGTAGCCATCGATTGAATCCGAAGCTGACTACTTCTCAATACTTGTTGCACCTGTTTATTGCCGGTTGTAAACTCTTCCAGTTGCAACAAGCTTAAAATTACAGCCAGGTTATTTTTTACCCGGTGGTGGATTTCCTTCAATAATACTTCTTTTTCGCTAAGAGAATTTTTCAATTGTTCTTGATACTCTTTTAGTTCAGAAATATCTAATCCGGTACCTATCATGTACGTGTTTGCATCTCTCGTAAAGGGTACGGCGCTAAGTAGGAATGGAATTTTATTGTTGTCGGCCGTGAGTAATTCTGTTTCAAGTGTGACTGGTGTACCGCTAAATAACCGTTCTATTTTAGTCTGTACATACTGCTTATGCTCCTCGGGAAAAAAGTCCAGAGGATCAGAATAAGCGATCTGTTGATCATTAAGCTTGGTGACTTTAGTAACCATATCGTTCCATCGAAGGGGATTCTGATTTTCATCAAACATAAAAAACATCGTCGGCAGGCTATTGATAATTTCGTTACTCAGCCTTTTTTCATTTTTTAGTTTTTGTTGCGCTTTTTGACGTTGGGTTATATCACGTGCTGTCATAAACCACTTTCCGTTATGTAAAGAGAAAGTATGTTCAAGGTATAAGATGCTCCCATCTTTGCGTTTAACGGGAGCCGTAAAAGAACTAGATGTTTTCTCTTTCTGTTTCAAAAAACTTAAAATCTCGGATCGCATCTCTTTGTCTGCAATACGATTTCCGAACGGTTTGCCAATAAAATCTTCTTTGTTACCGCCTATTTCATTGAAAGCCTCAGAATTGACTTCCAGGATATGCAAAGTCTCCGAATCTATGATAGCTTGAATATCGGAAGAGTTTTTGATGAAAATATCTGCTTTTCTAAGCTCTTTATTCTGTTTCTCCAGCTGTTTTTTATTCTTTATAAGCTCAAGCTGTGAGACAGCTTCTTTAGCTAATAATTTCAACATCCTTTCTTGTTCATCAGATAATGTTCGGGGCCTGTTATCGATTACACAGATAGCCCCCAGGTTATACCCATTCTCAGTACATAAGGGAACCCCGGCATAAAAACGGATGTTTGGTTCTGTCTTTACATAGGGGCTATTACGAAAACGCTCATCCGTTTTCGCATCCTCAACAATCATAAAGTCTGACTCTTCAATAGTGTATTGACAAAAGCTTGATTCTCGTGAGATAGTATCAATATTCCATCCCTGGCTGGATTTTGTAATCTGGTACTTCGCATCCAATAGGTTGATTAGTGAAATTGGAGTCTCACAAATACATGAAGCCAGTTCAGTAAGGTGGTCTAGTTGATCTTGGATATCTTCGGTAAGAATATCATATGAAGCTAATTCTTGAAGTCGCTTTTTTTCGGAAGTGGAAAGTGAACTCATATCTGTCTGAACTATTTTAGGATACACAGCTTTTGGCACTAAAAAAGATAGTAAGTAATAGCAGAAGAGATAAGTGCGTGATACAGGGTTAAAAGGCAGTTCGGTACTTATTGACTTACTGTTCAAACAGTATCTGGACTAAGAGTATAATAATCAATATGACTGTGTTATCATTCAGTAAAACTTTGCCGAATAGTTCTGTTATTATATCGATCGTTCTTTGAAATGAGTATGTCCTTTAACATCGTATTGACTCATGCCGTGGTCTACAGTATCTAACCCAAAGCGATTGTTGAGGTAATCCATGGCTTGATGTAGTCGTTGTAGGCGCGGGTTTTCCTGGAAAAAAAGTTCCATTTGTGTAGTCATGTTCAATTCTGTAGTACCTAGGATAATAGCTCTAAACTTTTTTCCCCGCTTTTTACAATAAAAAAGTATGGGCATCACTTTTTGCAGGCAGTTACGGAGGACATAATCATCAAGGTTCGTTAATCCCGGTGCACGAAAAGTGAAAGAAAATCCATCTTTTTGAGGCCCCTGGAAACGGACATTACCGAAAAATTTATCAGACTTTTTGCCATACCCGCGCAGGCGGTAGCAGACCTGCTTGGTAGCTTTGGCAAACTCCCCGGCAACCTTCCATGGGTCATCGGTCCAGGTAGAGAAGGTATGCCCATAGGATACGCGCTCCGGAACGTATTCGCTGTCGTCGCTGACAATGGCACGATCTTTCCCGGCTGCTGTTCGCCAAAGCATTTTTCCGAAGTATTGTCCAAATAACTTTTGGAAGAGCGGATATCCTTTATCAACAGCATCTCCAATAGTTGATACGCCTCGTGATTTTAGCTTTTCATATCGCCGACGACCAATACCCCACACCTCATCCAGTGATATGGGCCAGATCCGATTTTCTATCTCATCTTGTTGCGTTATGACGGTAAGGCCATCTGGCTTATCGATATCGGAGGCCAGTTTGGAATAGGTTTTTGAAGTAGATATGCCGACGCTGCACTTAAGTTGTGTCTCGTTCAGGATCGCTTCTTTTATATTCCAGCCGAATTCCAGTAGCTCATCCCGAGGGTCGTCTTTTTTCCAGGTAATATCCATAAAAAATTCATCCATGCTGTAGGCTTCTACATCCGGCGAAAAAGTATCAAGTACTTTTTTTATTCGTTTGCTATAAGCTCGATACTTCTCGTAATCTACTTGTTTAAAAATGATATAGGGACAGAGTTTATAGGCTTCCAGGGCACTCATCGCGGTTTTTACGCCTAATGCACGCGCTTCATACGAGCTTGTTGCGACAATTCCCTTAACAGTGCCATCTTCTTTACGCCAGCCGCCCACGGCCACTGGCATACCATAGAGATTGTAACAGAGCTGCTCAACTTGCGCATAGAAGGCGTTCATATCGATATGAACATAAAGCCGCGGCTTATTTCCGGGATGTTGCATATCAGCTGCTACGGTCTGGTAGCGCGTAATATTATGCACGTTTTTACTTAGCTGGTACTTCCCCGGATCGGGCAGGCTAGGCGGAAGATTATTTTGCAGATCCATGTTGACAATGAGTCTATCAATGATGTAAATTATATGTACATACGTACATAATATAAATTTAGTCAATAGAATGAAAGGTGTGAGTAATGGGGGACAGCCCAAAAAAACAAAATGAGCCGGAACCGTTAATCGTGATAACAACGGTAGCATCCTTTGCGGATACGAAGCGAGGCATTAGCCGGCGATTGGAGCCGGTCAAGATACTGCGCCAAAATGGGCAGGTGCATAAGGTTCAGAAAATACGAAAGTGCCATGAAGAACCGGTAGGGCATGGACATAAGCAGATTCATATTACCCTGCAAACCGATGACGATCGCTATCTGGATATCGTTTTTGATACGCGTAAGGTTGGGTGGTATCTTGTCTATGAAGAGGCGGGTATGCTGCTCAGGTGAACAGTGGCAGTTACCAGTTGATCTAGTGTAAAATATAAAGTACCACCAGATGACGAATAATCGTCGCCCGGGAACCTCTCACATCTAACCCTAATTCTCCCACATCCTGAGCTCTGTATCCTTTTTGGCTTTAATACGGTGACTTAAATATGCCTTGTTCGTTCATATGTCCCACATATTTGCCCAAGATCCGTACTTCCTCAGCTTCATCTGGCACTATTATAATGTCATCGTATTCAGGGTTAGCCGGCTCCATCCGCAGGCTATTCTCTTCTTTATGGATGCGTTTGAGCGTAGTTTCATCATTATAAAGTACGGCTCCGATATCACCATCTCGGATCTCCGTTTGAGAAAGCAGTACAAAATCTCCATCTGTAATATCCAGATCTTTCATACTCATCCCTTTTACGCGCAGTGCAAAAATGTTTTCGGTATTGGGAAAAAGGTACTTAAAAGTAAGTTGCCCCATATCTGATTCAATCGCCTCTTGCATAGCCCCAGCCGTGATTTCGCCCAAGATAGGAATAGTTGATGCAGGTTTGTTTCCTGGCCAAATATCAAGGGCAGAGGTAAAAGTATAGTTTTCGGAACCGTCTTTTTTGAGGTATCCTTTTTTTACCAGCGCACGATGATATTGTACCGAACTGTTCGCTGATTTAAAGTCATTGAGCTCAGCAGCCTCACGGTGACTGGGCAGGCGCAAATGCTTCTGGAAAAAAGAAACCAGGCTTTGATAAAATTGCTGCTGTTTGGATGTCAGATTTTCCATAGTAAAATGGGGTATGTATGTTTGTACATAATGTACATGTTCGGGATATAAATCGAAAATAGGAGGCTATGAGAAATCCGGCAGGTGGGGGAGATAAATAAAAAAGCCTTGCTGCTCAATAATTTATAGAGCAGCAAGGCTTTACGAGTACCCGAGGCCAGACTCGAACTGGCACTGGCATTTAAATACCAATCGGATTTTAAGTCCGACGCGTCTACCAATTCCGCCACTCGGGCATCACTCTTACGATACAATAAGGCGATCGTTTAAGAGACGCTAAATATAAGGTAATCATTTCTACTTATACAACAGAAATTCTAAGACTTTTTTGAAGCACTACAATACGCATTGATAAATTGTATGCGAGTAGGGATGGCCTGTAAAGTTAATAAGATATCGGGCTTATATTAACTCAAAGGAACATCAAGGATTGATATAAAATGTGGAGTTATCCTTGTATTGTGAATGACAATCCCTTAAATTTAGCGCTCTTTGAGAGTAAGACTATTAGGGCCCGTAGCTCAGCGGTTAGAGCAGTCGACTCATAATCGATTGGCCGGCGGTTCAAATCCGTCCGGGCCCACTTTTCTTATCTCTAGAGGACTCTTGTGCTACCCATCTTTTAATACCTATCGTATTTTGGCCCAAAGTTTTAGTCTAGGTATAGAAAGATCCATTTCGGATAACAATACAGGCAGCGTATGCAATTTTGCTAAATATTTGCCTCGAGCTAGGAAGTAAAATTAGATTTGATATTGCAATTTAAATAAGGACAAAGTATATAAATTAATATTTTGTGTCTGAATAGTCTGAGTCTTCTGTTTCTTTCGGAGAAGTTGGTTTGAGGCGCGACCTTTCTTTTTTGATGTTAAGATGATCGGGGTTGACTCTATGATTAGCGCGAGTACCTTTGTCTTAACCATTGTTAGCTATAAGGGTTTCCCATATTGAAAAATGAAGGTCTCCTAAATTAGAAAAACGCCTGGTTTATGTATGCGTTAAAGAAATAGGCTAAAAAACTACTGCCCGTATCCAACGAGAAGTGTCGAGTTGCCTAAGCCATACCTACTGTATTAAACCATCAAGGAAACAAAGGATGATCAATTAGAAAAATATTTCGATATTGAGCGACTGCAATAAAAATTTGTAGTATGCGCATAAGTTAATAGGTTCGGGCATGAAATTTCCCTACAATTGGAAGCAAAAGTGGATCAGTTTACTTCGCCGGTGGCGTAACTTTAAAAAAGACGTCAATTTAAATTTTCATTTTTTGCAAGATGATATTTATGAGATTGACAAGGTAGCACATCCTTACTTGCGGGCATTCAGTATATTGCTTAGTCTGCTGGTGGTGGTCAGCATACTTATTCCCATTGGTTTTGAACTTACTCCCGAACTGGTATATTTAAATAGTCAGATTGAGGGATGGATCCTGCTTGGCTTTGTTGCTAACTTTGTTCTGCGGTTGGTTTTGACTAGTGATCGGAAAACCTACCTCAAGAAACGCTGGTTCGAAGGTGTTGTATCACTATTTTCGGTATTTTTATTAATCGATATCGGGATTTCCTCCATCGGTATCATAGACTATCTGTCTGGGGATGCTCCCAACGCCGAGGGAGTATTCCTACAGTTACTGAAAGGCTATCTGCTTTTTGTCGTAGTGGTAAAGTTTTTGCAGTATCTGCCGGAATTGCTGGGCCAACAAAAAAATACCGGTCGGTTTTTAGTATATAGTTTCTTGTCACTTATTGCTGCTGGCACCTTTCTGCTTATGTTGCCCGGAGCTACGCAGAATGGGCAAGGACTTATCTTTATTGATGCTCTATTTACTTCCACTAGCGCAGTATGCGTAACGGGACTTATTGTTGTTGATACGGCTACCCACTTTACGTTGTTTGGAGAGCTTATCATCCTCACACTGATCCAGCTCGGTGGGATAGGTATAATTACTTTTGCCACTTTCCTTTTTTTATTTATTAGTGGGGGACTGGGAGTTGGCCAGATGAATACGTTAAGGGATGTAGTGGGGGAGAGCAACACCAGCTTAGTTACAGCTACATTAAAACGAGTAGTGGGATTCACATTTGTTGTCGAGGCTATAGGAGCTATTGGGTATTATGTTAGCTGGGACGTCTCTTTTCCAAGCCATGGTCAGCGTATATTGTTCTCAATATTTCATGCCATCTCAGCCTTTTGTAACGCAGGCTTTTCACTGTTTACTAACAGTTTGGCAGATGGTCCGAATGCCACCAGTTGGGCCATTAACATCACCACTATGACTTTAATTGTGCTGGGAGGACTGGGGTTCACCGTTATTTGGGAGATGATTCGGAGAAGAACAGACCGCTCCCGATGGCGCCGCCGGCTTTCTATTCATACCCGAACGGTGCTTACAACTACGGCCGTACTTATTGTAGCCGGAACCCTGCTTGTTTTAGCCATGGAGTGGAATCATACGCTGGCCGACTTCGCTTGGGGAAAGAAGATTATGGTTTCGCTGTTTCAAAGCATCACCACGCGAACTGCTGGTTTTAATACAATTGATATAGGGGCTATAGGTATAACAGCAACACTGGTTATGCTTACCCTTATGTTTATCGGGGGATCACCGGCGTCGACTGCAGGTGGGATAAAAACGACAACTTTTGCAGTGGTAATGCGGTCTATTGTGATGACGGTACGTGGATATGATAAAATGGAAATGTTCAGGCGAACGGTGCCCAATCGCGTAATTTTTCGGGCTATGACCGTGATTTTATTAGCTGCTTCTTGTATTAGCGTAAGTACAGTTTTGTTAACGTTGGTGGAAAATCACTCATTTATGGATCTGTTCTTCGAAGAAGTATCAGCCTTTGCCACGGTTGGACTTACCCGGGGAATTACCGGCGATCTCACATCTTGGGGTAAGTTTATTATTGTGGTTTCTATGTTTTTAGGCAGAGTGGGAATACTCACCTTTATGGCTGCTTTTGCAACCAAAGTGGATACCAATAAATATAAGTATCCAGAAGAAAATATTATGGTATCTTAATTCAAATGAATAACGATTTTTATCATGAAACGACGAAATGAACTGCATTTTGCAATTATTGGCATTGGGGCTTTTGGCAGTGCGTTGGCCAAAAAGCTTTCTGAGGAAGGTGCCTATGTCATCGCTATTGACAACATTATGGAGCATATCGACCAAGTTAAAGAATATGTCTCTGATGCCATCTGCTTTGATGCGACGGACCCTGAGCTGCTGGAAAGCCACGGTATTACTAACGTTGATGTTGCCATTATTGCCATTGGTGAACGGTTCGAACCTGTGGCACTCATTGCTATGCACTTGCTCAACTCTGGAGTGGAAGAGGTCTATGGTCGGGCAGGAACCCTGATCCAAGAGCAGATTTTAGAACAGATTGGTATTACTGATGTTATCCATCCCGAACGTCAGGTTGCTGAGCGCATGGGGGTATCTCTGGTACGCCGGGGCATGTCGGATGTCTTTGATATTGGAGAAGGTCTTGCGATGTTTGAAGTAGAAGCCCCGGATGCGATGGTTGGATATACCTTGAAAGAGCTTGAAATTCGCAAGCGCTATGAACTCAACTTAATCACAATCAAAAGATCACAAAAGTTGGAAGGGGAAATTGGACCTGAGGAACAGTATAAACCCATAGGTATCTTGCGCGGGTCCACGAAGATAAAAAAGGGGGATCGGTTTTTACTGGTCGGACGCAAAGAAGATGTCGATAAGCTGCTTGAAACGAATTAAGCTTAGCTGGATAACCTTTCAATAATACCTTCCGTGATGGTGCGTGGACGGTATTCGGGACCACGACTAATAATCACAGTTCCTTTAGCATGTTCGCCGATCTCCTCTGGAATAGACCCAAATAACGCCTGCGTAATAGCCGTACTTCTGGTTGCTCCAATACAGACCGTGTCATAGTTTTCAATTGCTTTCAACAGCGTATTACGGACATTATCGGATACTAATACTTCTGTTTTGAATTGCGCCGAATTCAACCCTACTTCGTGTGCTATCGAATTAATCAATCCTTTTCCTTCAGTCTGAGGATCCATGTCTGCATCTTCACTCGGTGGTTGCACCGTGAGCAGGGTTAGTGATGCTTCTTCAATACTGGAAGCCAGATCATACCCCCGTCGTACGGCTAGTGTGGTATTCGGCCCGGGACCGACTAGCACCACAATATTATTTGTGGGCCGATCTCCGGCTTTGATCAGGGAAATTTCGCAACTGGCTTCATCGACAATCCGATCAATGTTGGATCCCAGTATATGCTGGTACCGCTTGCGTTTTCCGCGCCAGCCTAACACCAGATGTTGTGCTCGTTCCTCTTTAATGACATTTAATACTGCTGAACTTATACTGTGTGAAACAATAGCTCGCGTACGTAGTCCAATCTCGGCTTTCTCGGCAGTACTTCTAGCATTGTCCAACAGATCTTGCTGTCGTTTTAGCCGTTCATCTTCGTACTGGATGCCTTGTTGCAAAGATGTCTGCTGGGGAACTTGCAAGACGCTGACCGCTACAATTTCTGCTTCTCCATAGTTACCACCAATGGCTCCGCCAAGCTTAATAAGATGCTGCTCGGTTTGTGGGTTGGCTACAGGCACAACAATACGATATCGGTCATTTGGCGTAGGATTGCTATTTCGAGCCGCAATTGCATCTCCAACTAGGCTGGGTTTGATTGCTCGGCTGGCTGCATAGCTAAAGTACCACAAAATACCCACTACGATAATGCCTCCTCCTATCAGAAGAACAAGGGTCCGCATTTGGGCCAGAATGACCAGGCATGATATTGATCCAAGCAACGGTATCAAAGGATAGGCCCAAGACGATAGTTTGAAATCTGGATTATAATCTTCCGGTCCTGCTCGTCGCATTACAATCACTGCAATATGTACCAAGGCATAAGTGAGCAGGTATAAGAAGCTAGCGACATCAGCCAGTGTCTCAATGCCCACCCCAAAACCGATCAACAGCAGGATTACTACTCCTGTTATGAGGATAGCTCGGAATGGTGTTCGGAATTTACTGTGAATTTTGTTGAGCCATTCGGTGAGTATTTTATCACGTCCCATAGCAAAGTTTACACGGGCCGCTGAAAGAATAGAGGCATTTGCACTGGAAACGGTGGCAAGTAACGCACCCACGACCATCATCAACGCCCCAATGGTCCCTAGGTATTCACTGGCCACATCGGCCACCGGGATATTGGAACTTGCTAGTTCCGCGACGGGGAGAACGCCTGTCGATACTAACATTACCAACACATAAAATATCATTGGTGTAAGCACTGAAGCAATCATTGACAGCGGGAGGTTGCGTCCCGGGTTCTTGATCTCTTCGGCACTGGTAGCGATTACCTCAAAACCAATAAAGGAGACATACACAGTAGCAGCTGTAGAAGCAACAGCTCCCCATCCATTGGGGTTAAAGGGTTTAAATACCACCCAATTAATATTGAATACTCCGAAGGCCAAGAAGACCAGTATGAAACCAATGAGGAGAATAACAATGAGGTTTTGCAGAGCTCCGGCCTCTTTAACCCCCCGATAATTCACGCCAATTAATAGAGCGGCCATCCCTAGGGCTGACCATGCAACGGGAATATTGCCATAGAAAAACGTTAGATATTGTCCAAACCCAAGCATATAGAAAGCGGTAGCAAACATCAGCCCGGCCCACATACTCCATCCAACAACGGATCCAAAGAAACTTCCCATCGCCCGGTTTACATAGTAATAACTTCCTCCAGCTTTGGGCATACCCGTGGCCAGCTCAGAAAGGGAAAGGGCGGTTAGCAGTGAGACGATTCCGCCAATAATGAAGGAGATCATTCCGGCCGGACCAGCATTGTTCGCTACAATTCCGGGCAACACAAAAATACCAGCCCCGATCATGGTGCCAACACCGATAGTATATGCTTCTAAAAAACCGAGATCACGTGCAAGTTCCTGATCACCGGATGGCTCATTCATAAAACGTTATTGCTATGCAGTTGGAAAACTAATGAGCGTAAATGTACGAATTTCTATCTATTTAACAACCAATATTGAGGTTTGGGATCTTTTAATAACTGTTTTTAGGTTATCATCGATTCTTGGTTACTTAGTCTGTAATATACAAATACTAAAGATATTACATCTTCGGATAAGTTGCTGGAGGGGTAGTGTCTTTTTCACTCAGTTTATCTGGATATTTATTAAAAGATCTATCTGAATTTCTTCTTTTATCTCTTTTTATTGCTCTAATTTAACTTCTTTTCGGGAGTGGTTGGTTAAATATGGCCTAAAAACTCGTCCGGTTGAAAAAGATAAATCCATATTGCTATTCCATATAACATGATTGATTGAGTTACCAGTCACCAAAGTAACTTTAATCAGAAGTATATGTTATTGAATAAATTAGGGATGTTTTCCACCCAGCAGTTTGAGGTTTTTCAGGCTCACTTTTCTTTTATAAATAGTTTTATGTAGCCATTATTAGAACCACGGAGCATGGTTTGTAAAGAGCGTTCGAAGCTCATCATTATTAAGAGGAAGCTGTTTTATAATCTTGTTTTGATAGTCGCGTGGCTGCCATTCCGGCCAGTCGGTACCAAATAGAATATGTTCCATTCCAATTTTTCGCATTTGTTTAACTAACTGTTTGTAACGGTTCTTAGGATACCATTCGGGAGAATCAGCCTTTGCCTTTTTTCGGGGGGCACGGATAACAGCAGAAATGTCGAAGTAGATGTTCTCTCCGATCTCGTTATGTGTTATATACCGGGCAAAAGTACCTAGTACAGCATCGGTAACAGGGTCATATCCACCCCATCCCGCCATATGGGCAATTTGTATAGGTATATCGGGTGCCTGGGATAACACTTCTTGGATAAAGTTTTCAGCATCTTTTTGCCCAAAATCATTCTTGGTTGTACGCAGATGGATAATGATTCCAAGATTATGATTATTAGCCTGGTGAAATATGCGGGCTAGTTGCTTAAGGTGTGATGCGTTTTGAAGATCTACTTTTGAATTAGCCAAATGCAGTTTAATGCCTGAAAACTCTTCTTTATCAGCATTGCGTTTGATTTCAACGCTAGCAGAATCTGAGAGAGGATTGATCCCAAAGAATCCCACTAGTTTATTGGGATGTTGAGATACCGCTTTAGCTATCTTATCGTTTTGGCTCTGCATGGTTCTGAAGTCTTCTTCTGTCGAAGCTCCGGCCTCAGAAAAAAAGTAGGCGTTAGAAAGTACAGCTGCTTTTTTAGTGCTATTCTTTTGTAAGTTTTTTGTTAATTGATTGAGACCGAGTGGTGGTAATTCATCCAACCCAGTGATAGTATTGACCAGGTGTTTACTTACAGTCGGGGTGAAAATGTGGGTGTGATGATCCACAAGCGGCATATTCTTTAAGCTGTCTTGTGAAGAAGTATGGATGACAAATTGTTGGGATAGAGGAGGTCCCTCAAAAAGGTTAGCGCTATTGAGGGAGCCAATGAAGATGAATACCCCAACTAATAAAAGAGGTATTTCTCGACGATTCATAAAGGTTACTATAGTTTTTTATCCTAGTGTGATAAACTGCTGGTAAAAAAGGTTTTATTTTTGTTATAAATTTGCAGAAAATCAAAAATCCCCTTTGGTATCCAGTCAATTAAGATGATTGAGCCAAAGGGGATTATATTTCGCTAAAAAAGATATCGGCTGCTAATGCCGATTGCGATGTATCTATTTTGACGCTAGGCCACGCAGGGTATTTACTAGTTTTCGTACTTTTTCGGATTGGATCGAGCTATTGGCTTGGCCTTCAATATTATCAGCAAGTGAGCGTAGAATTTCCTGTTGCTTAGATCCAGAAGCATTCTCGGCTTTGGCAAGATGCTTTCTTGTTGCAGTGACTTCATTTGGAGGCAGCCCATTTCCTCGTTGCAGTTGATCCAGGTAGGCTTTGGCCAGAACAAAAGTTGTGGGCCAGTCATATTTTGGTTGTCCCTGGGGGTTTAACTGTTCAAAGGTAACCGTATTGGCAGCGGCAATCTCATTCTCAGTGAGATATGGGTTTGGCTTGAGTTCAAAGATATCGAGTCCGCGAGCGATTTCTGAATTAACAATCACACCATTATACCAGTATACCGACCAGCTTCCGCCCATCTGCATGCGAGTAGAGTCAACGGGTCCGCGGTCGTGAAAAGCAATCTCAACAGGGTTACTTGGATCGGTCCAGTCGAAAACAGAGATTCCACCTTGATACCATGATTGTACCATAACATCACGATCGGGAATGGGTATTAACGAACCATTATGTGCTACACAGTTTTCTTGTTCAGTCTGTGGAGCAGGCATTTTAAAATAGCTTTGGAAGTCCATTTTGTTGTTATCACCGATAGTAAATATGGCGTTAGCTCCCCATTCCATTGGGTCCTTTTCGCGACACTTAGGCTGTCCGCCACCGCCCCATTCGTCAGTAAAGAGTACTTTTGAACCCTCATTGTTGAAGGTAGCTGAATGCCAGTATGCGAAATTGGAGTCCGCTACGGCATCAACACGCATGGGGCTTGCGGGATCAGTAATATCGAGCAAAAGTCCATACCCTTCACAAGCACCGCCGGCAAGGCCAATTTCTGGGTAAAGCGTGATATCATGGCACTGATTAGGACCTCGACTTTCTCCCTCTTGTTCGTTGGGGGTTCCAAATCGTTGTGCAATAATATTAGGTAGTTCTTTTCGAAGTTTTGCACTGTCGGCTGCAGTAGGTTCCCCACTCCCCCCTCGTTTCTTGACTATGCCCTTAAGCATCTGTTTTACAAAACGGTCGGGAACAATACGACGTTGTCCGAAAACCTCAGCAATAAATGCTCCTTCTTTCTCTGCCTGTTCAAGTTTTGCAACATCAGCAGGGGAGAGGCCGTGGTTTGGTGCTTTCTTTAGATCTTCAAAAATACGAGGAGAGTTTACAATTTTAGCATCCTTGGGATTATCTAGCGGCACTTTTATAACCTCAATACGATAAAGGGCGGAGTTGGGGTCTTCGCTTGGTGGGGCATCCGTACATCCGGGAAGTTCTTCTTCTGGGCGTACAGAGGCAGACCCTGATACATAAACGTATACATTCTCATTATCTTCCGGATCATCGAGTACGGAGTGAGTATGAGAACCACGGCACGTTTGAACGTTGGAGACATACTCTGGATTTTCGATATCGGAAATGTCGAAAATGCGAATGCCTCGCAGTCGTTTATCACTGACTGCTTTCTCTATGCCTTCGGTACCGCAGTCGAGTCGACCACTGAGCCCTTCACCGGATACGAAAAGGAGGTCTCCATAGACAGAGACATCACTTTGAGAGGCCGGGCACAGAAAATCAACGACCAGTTCCGGAGATGTAGGAGTGGCAATATCCCAAATGATAAAACCATTATAGTTCCCTTGAATCGCATAATCTCCTTTAAAGGCAAGGTCAGAGTTGGTAACTCCTACAAAATCTTTAGGAGGACGAGTTTGAGAAAGCATTTTTAAGTTCCATGAAGCTTCCTCGGCATCAAACAGGCCTGCTTTTAACCCTACGCGAGGGTCAGGACTGGGAGCTGATATTTCTGTTAATGGTTTGGGGGTAATACTCGGTTTAGGTGATGAAGATTCATCAACAACTGAAGAGGGAGTACAGGCATAATTACTGAAAAGTATTATTGTTAATAGTACCCAAAACCAGTGTTTGCCAATCCCGGTTATTCCCGGAGTTGTGGTATTGTTTTTATAATTGAGGTTCATAGCTATTCCGTTAAGGTTTAGTAAGCGTTAAATATTAATTAGTCATACAAAAAGACTCAATCCACTACGCTATTTAGGTAGATTATTAAGCATTTCAAACATACGATTGATTTCTGTTCGCTGATCCACTTGAATATCAGAAGCAAGGCGGAATGCGGCTTCGTCTTGAGCAGCACCGTCGGTCGCAAAAAGGTTTTCAACCATAGAAACAGCGCCGGCATGATGTTCAATCATATAGGTAAGAAAAAGTCTGTCGAACTCATCATCTTTGGCTTCTGCCAGCTCTTGGATCTGTTTCTGTGTAAGTACACCTTTCATCTTACGATATTTAGTATATGGTTCACCATTTATAGTCACCGTTAGGTCAAGGCTGTCAATTTGTATTTTAGGCACTGGTTGGTTCCGGTCCCGAAGCCATTGTTGCATCGTTTTAATTTCATCCTTTTGTGCATTGATGATGCGTAAGGTCAGTGTTTCAATTTGTGGGCTGGCACCATTTTGGGGAGCAAGACGTGACATGACAAGAGCCTGAGCGTGATGAGCAATCATACCTGTCATAAATTTCACATCGGCGTTGGTAAAGGAATTGCGCGAATCTTCAATACGCTGCCAGTAAAGGTCCTCAAGTTCAGCTTCTGAATTGGGTTTGTTTGGTTGTTTTGAAGTGGTATCGGTACTCTTGCAGGCAACGGTTCCCATTAGTAACAGTGCGGTAATAAAAAACTTGATAGGGGAAAATAGTTGTTCGATTTTTTGCTGTCCCACGGTATTAATAAACAGTTAAAACGTTAAGTGATATATAATAAATGCTTTCTCGTTGAGAGTATAAATGCTAAATGTCACAAAAACTAATGGTAATAATTAGCCTTTTTTGATAGTAGTAAAAATATGTTAATCTCGGGTAATTTTTTCATTGCTCGGCGGTATGCGTAAAAGGTGTGCCAGAGTTTCTAAAAAACAGAAAGAGACATAATTTTGAATTTTTATATTTTAATGATTATTGTGTGAGCGCAGAGTAAAGGAAAAGTGCATGCTATACTTTTCCAATTGATTAAAATTGATTTATCTAGAGAGTTATGAAAACAGGGGTTAAAAGGCAGTATGTTTTAAAGTTGTAAAAAGTGTTTTATTAGGATTTAGGGAGTATGACAATATTAGAATCCTACTCTCCTGTCTAATTTTTGTGTTTTGGTTTTGCCACCTGTCTTTTTATTGCTCTAATTATGTATGGAACTTTATGGTCTAACTGAATTATTGGACCAAAAGTAGATCGCTTTAATAAAATAATATTTGTAGTCAAGATTGAATATTGCCGTAATAGGTTAAAATTGCTATGGGGTTAAATAAATTGATACCTAAACTTTTTGGGGTTCTGCTTCTTGGGATAGTAACCGTGGGGATCTATTGGGGGTATAGCATCAACTCAGATTCATCGGAGCAAACAGAGGATTATTATTTTCGCTATTCTAAAAAGGGCGAAATGGACGAGTATGAAAATGGAGATACCTATGGTTACACAATAGAGGTTTCATTTTCAGCCGATTATACACTCTATAAACAGATTTATAGTGAGAGTAATGGTGAGCGAAAGATCAAAGAGACAGAGATTAAGCAAGGGAGTCTTTCTAAAGATACATTTGATGAACTGTCTGATCTTCTTTCTCAAACACCAGTTTCTGCTTTTCCCAGTACACTACCGGATGTAGATCCAAGAGAGGTTATGATAAATACACCAGCCCCCCGAGTTGAAGTGTCTGTTCGATTGGAACGTGGAAAAGAGCCGGTAACTGTAAAGGCTAATATGGGAGCAGATCGAGAATATTATCCAGATCAATTTTTAAAGTTAACAGAAAAGCTTGGGAAAATATTGAGAAAGGTCCAAGAGACAAGTTAAAATCATCACTACGAGGAGGTAAATATGTCAAGATCAAAAAAAGCATTGGGGATTGCGTTTGCATTCCTATTCGTTTTCTTTTCGGGAAACCTATTTGCTCAAAACCAGCAACAGGTAAACCGATTACAAGAGATAGCACAAGAAAGTAAATTGAAATGGGAAGCAGAACACCAAGCTGCTGTCGAGAGAGCACAAAAGGCGGGGATGCCTATCCAGCAAGTGTTGCCAGATGGCAGAGTAATAGAGTTGCAAAGATTCGAAAATGGGCATCCTATATATTTTACCACCTATAATTTAGGAGCGGCCGAAACAAGTTCGATTGATGAAATTTGGTCAGGTGGATCTACGGGACTTTCGCTCGATGGTTCTACAGAAACCCTTGGTATTTGGGATGGCGGAGGAGTTTTGACATCCCACCAAGAGTTCGGAAGCCGGGTTACTCAACAAGATTCACCGGGAGGTATAAGTAATCATGCCACGCACGTGGGGGGAACAATGATTGCTGCCGGCGTTGATAATAATGCCAAAGGCATGTCATTTCAAGCTGATTTAGATGCTTATGATTGGGGTAATGACGAAAGCGAGATGGCCTCTGCAGCTGCTAATGGACTACGGGTTTCAAACCATTCCTATGGAACTATAACAGGGTGGATTTATGATTATAAAGGCAATGGAGATTGGTACTGGTTTGGCGCCCCTTCTGTGGATGCATCAGAAGATTACCGATTTGGTTTTTATAGTTCATCATCTGCTCAATGGGATGACATCGCATATAATGCACCGAATTACCTTATCGTAAAATCTGCAGGGAACGATCGGAATGATGGCCCTTCCAATCAACCTACACAACATTATGTTTGGGATCCCAATAGTGGATCCAATGGTGCTTGGGTTACATCAAATGTAACACGAGATCCCGATGGGGGGGCAGATGGATTTGACTCTATCTCATCTAAAAGTTTGGCCAAAAACGTGTTAACTGTTGGAGCTGTTAATGGCATTTCAGGTGGTTATTCCCAACCGAGTGATGTGCAAATGTCAACATTCAGTGGATGGGGGCCTACCGATGATGGGCGAATTAAACCGGATATTGTAGCTAAAGGAGTGAGCGTTTATTCTTCTGTTGGGTCGGGAAATGATCAGTATTCGTCTTATAGTGGTACCTCAATGTCTTCACCGGTAGTTAGCGGTACCGTTGGCTTATTACAAGAACACTATAGAAATCAATTTGGTAGTAAAGAACCTCTTTCTTCTACAATGAAAGCCTTGCTGATACATACCGCAGATGAGGCCGGAAATGATGGTCCAGACTATAAGTTTGGATGGGGATTATTAAATGCTGAAAAAGCTGCAAACCTTATAACAAAGGATAAGGCAAATGGCGGTGGTGTTAATATCAAAGAATTTTCTCTCGCAGATAGTAAAACGGTTGAGTATAAAGTAAAAAGCGATGGTCAAGATCCTTTGGTGGCTACACTCGCTTGGACTGATCCTTCAGGATCACCTGTGAGTGCTCAGCTTGATCCTACAACATCGATGTTAGTTAATGATCTTGATATTAAAATTACGGATGAAAACGGAAATACGTATGAACCATATGTGATGGATCCGTCTAGCCCGAATACTGCAGCTAATACGGGCAATAATGATCGCGATAATGTGGAGCAAGTAATGATAAAGACCCCTCAGGCCGGTCTTTATACGGTTACTATTTCGCATGAGGGTTCTATAACAGATGGCCCACAAGATGCTTCACTTATCTTGACAGGGCAAAAACAGTTCTTGGTCGACATTACGGGGCTTGATTTTAGACTAACAGGACTTCCCTTGCCAGCAACTCCTAATTTCGTTGCTAGTGTTAGTGTTACCGAACAAGGTTCTCCGCCCAATCCGGCGCTGGATCTTTCGGACTTTTCTGTGACGGAAGATGGATTAACAGTTGATAAAAAGAATTGTACCCTTACTCCACCTTCCCAAAGTGGGGCGCGATTGGCTGATGTTGTTTTTGTCGTAGATAATAGTGGTAGTATGGGTAGTGAGCAGCAAGAGGTAATTGACAATATTATTGCATTTGTTGATACCCTTAAAAATCGAGGTGTCGACTTTGCACTTGGGTTAACCCGTTACGGTCAATCAGGGCAGGGCACGCTGGGATTAACTTATGGCGGACCGATATTTGAAGATGGCGGAGCTTTGACCACAGATGCCAGTTATTTCAAAAATGATGTGTTAGGTAGAAATGTAACATCAGGATCATCTGAGCCCGGTTTTCTATCGATAGAAAAATCGATATCAAACTTTTCTTTTCGTCCTGGTTCGCAGCGAGTATTCGTAATAATTACAGACGAACGTCCAAGTCAGTCATCGTTATCTGATGAGACAAGTGCAATTAATGCTGCTGTGGCTGGTGACGTTACGGTACATGCTTCTACTACTACCTCTTTAAATGATGAGTTTAAAGGAATAACAAGCAATACTGGTGGTCAGATATTTGATATCAGAGAGAACTTCAGCTCTACTGTTGCTGATGCAATTAGTCAGCAGGTATCTAATACTTATATACTCTCTTGTATGTCGCCTAAAGCATTTGACGGTTCAAGTAGGACCTCCGGTAATCGATTGGTAGATATTACTGCAATTGGTAACTCACAGACTCAGGATTCTGATACAGAAAAATATGATCCGGCTACAAAACCAATTCAGAATCTTTCTACTAATACACTGGCGAAACGTCAGAAAAGTCAACCGCTTAATAAAAGTATTGGCATTGAAACGGAAATAAAATCGTTTGTGAGCTCTACTGTTCAAAAGGTTGAGTTGCTTTATCGAAAGGTAGGGGCAACGGGTTCATTTAAATCTGTAGAGATGCAAAAGCCTAGCAGTTCTTCAAAAACGAAAAATTCTTTCCGTACTCATACCTTATCTTCTGAATCGTCTTTTTATAAAGGTGAAATTCCGGATACAGAAGTACAGGAACCCGGAATGGAGTTTTATGTGAAGATTACTGATGCCAAGAGTACGCAAACAATACCTAGCAGTGACCCACAAAGTAATGCATATAGTATGGCTGTTGGCAGTAATACGCCACCTACTATATCTCATACTGTGCCATCTGCATTTACACCGAGCAGTGATTTAACATTATCAGCTGAAATCGAAGATACAACAGGAGGCGTTGGATCAGCTACGCTGTACTATCGAACAGTGGGTAATATTACGTATAAAACGGCAAATATGACGACATCTGGTAATAACCAGTACGAGGCTACAATTCCGGGAAGTGAACTGAGTTCACTCGGAATTGAATATTATATTAAAGCAGAAGATGGTTCTGCCGGGGTTGTCAATACGGAAGGGACTGCTGACTTTCCCTTGATACCGGGTGGAGTTAACTTTGCAGCACCTGAAAACCCAGCAGATATCAGCTTTAATCTTTCGAATGGAGAGGCGGATATTTCTTGGAGTGCAAACTCTGAGAAGGACCTCCATTTCTATAAAGTTTATAAAGGATCGGATCCTGATCAGATGTCTGTAATAGATAGTGTATCCAGAGGTTCGCAGAGTTATACTTATACCAACGCTGCCACAGGTAACACTCAGTTTTATGGTGTAACAGCGGTAGATAGCTTAGGTAATGAAAGTGGATTTTCAGAACTCACCGGAAATTACTCGGGATCTGCCAATTATAGTGACAGCTGGAGTATGATAAGTATACCAACAGGAGCTGAAATAAAACTTCCTGATGAAGTACAGCTTGTTAGTTATTCAAGTGGGTATCAGGTAGAAGATTCTCTGAAAGGAGGTAAAGGATACTGGATAAAAGGTTCTGCTAAGGGTAGTATGTCGGTGGAAGGAAGTGTGCTAACGAGTGCCGGTATAAACCTTACAAGAGGGTGGAATATTATTGGTGGACTTACAGATACTTTACAGACAAATACTATCATAGATTCCAGCAGCGTGCTTACTTCTGTACCGATATATGTTTTTGATGGAAGTACCTATAAAGAAGTTTCCGAAATTACACCATCGGAGGCTTATTGGGTTTATGCTGACGATAAAGGTAAGATAGACCTACTTCTTGATTCGCCTGCTACTGTATCATCATCTAAAAAGGCTAAGGATGAAAGCAATCCGGTAGTACGAAACCTGCAAGAGCTAAGGTTTGAACGCGACGGTATAGAACAATCAATTTATATGATGGGCGGTAAACTTTCGAAAAAAGAGAAACGAAGTTATATGCTGCCACCGGTGGCACCGTCGGCACCTTTAGATGTTAGAATAAACGGAAGTTACAAGATTGCTGATAACAGTATGAGCAATTTAGATCTTACTGCCGCTTCTTACCCTGTTAAGGTAACTAGTGATAAAGCCAATAATAGTCCGATACGGATTGAGGCAATTGATGGAGAAAACGTAATCTATTTTGACTTGCGACCAGGAGAAAGCAGACTCATCGATCAAGAATATGATGATATGCGTTTTAAAAGCCTGGAATCTGATGAGATGGTTGTAGAAAATGATCTGCATCCTAATTATCCGAATCCGTTTAATCCATCAACGACTATAAGTTATGAACTGGCAAATAAAACAGAGGTGACCTTAAACGTCTTTGATATATTAGGCAGAAAGGTAAAAACTCTTGTTAACGAAGTTCAGCAATCGGGTACTTATAATGTGAACTTTAATGCCAGCAATCTGGCAAGTGGTGTTTATTTTGTACGGTTGCGCACCGATTCATTTACTAAAATTCAAAAAATGACTTTGATCAAATAGGGAGAATCCAATGTTTAAATATATTCGTATAATATTTGTCTTAGGATTAGTATCAGTACTCATTAGCTTTTGTGGCGGGTCTAGCACTGGATCTGGTGATGGGGGTAGCGATCCGGAACCGACAATGTATGACTTAAGTTCCGATGTCTCACCCAGTGATGCAGGTTCGATAAATCCTGAATCGGGAACCTATGAGGAAGGAGAAAAGGTTGAAGTTACAGCCGATAATGCAAATTCTGCATGGGGGTTTAATAAATGGACGGGAGATGTGGAATCAACAGATAACCCACTGACTATAACCATGGATTCGGATACGGAGATTACTGCTAACTTCGATGCCGTGGGGTCTATTTATGAATTTGAACTGGGAATAGTGGACTCTCTTAATGCAATGAATCTGGTTCTTGGTCAGCTGGAAGGAGCTTCAGAAGGTTTTGACGAAGGGATGGATACTGAAAGTCCACCGGCTCCGCCTCAAAGCGAAGATGCTATTCATATGTTCGTTAAGGTGAAGGATTTGGAGCTGTTAGAAGACTTCAGAAAAGTTCAGGCTGGTTCTATTACTTGGAATATACAGGTAGGAACTATGTCTGGAGATTCGTTAACGGTTAACTGGAACTTCAAAGAAACAGTTCTTAATGGTTCCCTAACAATTCAAAAGAATACAGATACCTCAACGCAGGTAGATATGAGTGCTAAGAATACAGCTATATTTGAAGCTGCTGATTCCGATAGTTTACTCATTAAATACCAATTAACTAATTAACATTTAATATTAATACACTTAAGAGTGTTAAAAGAGTCTCCTGGATTATTTCGGGAGACTCTTTTTTTAAAAAATATTTTTTAGTCTTGTTGAGCTTATTGCATTGGCGTTTCTGATCATCTTAGTTATTTTAGAATAGAAATTTTTCAGGCCTCATTAGCTAATTTTGCTTTATCGCCAATTAATTATTGTTCATGATCGAAATTAAAGAGTTAACTAGTTCTGCCCAGCTACAAGAATTTGTGAAGTTCCAGTTTAATCTGCTAGAGGATAATGAATATTGGGTTCCCCCCATAATATCCGATGAACTAGAGAATTTTGACCCGGATATAAATCCTGTTTTTGAACAAGCTGAAGGTCATTTTTTTATGGCTTACCAAGATGGTAGACCGGTAGGGAGAGTTGCGGCTATTATAAATAGGATGGAGATTGAGAATCAAGGAAAGCCTAAAATGCGCTTTGGTTGGTTCGACGTTATTGATGATATCAAGGTTACAGAAGCTCTTATTGAGAAGGTCCGGGAAATTGGTCAACAGCATGATCTTGAATATATGGAAGGTCCCGTGGGGTTCTCTATCATGGATAAGGCGGGCATGCTGGTTGAAGGATTTGACGAACTCAATACCATGATAACATGGTACAGTTTACCCCACTATAAAGAACATCTTGAACAGTTAGGATTTGAAAAAGAAAAAGAATGGGTAGAGTTTGAAATTAAAATTCCAGAAGAGGGGCCCACGGATAAGGTTAAACGATTTGCCGGCCTTATCATGGAAAAGTATAATCTGGAAGTTATCCATTATAAGGATAAGGAAGAGATCTTAGAACATGCCGAAGCAATGTTCGATCTGATCAATAAAACCTACCAGGATCTTAGCACCTTTGTGCCCATTCAACAAGAAGAGATCGACTATTACAAGGAAAAATACTTCAGGTATTTGCATCCCGATTTTATTAACTGCATTGCTGATGAGGATGGAAAGCTGGTTGCTTTTGCCATTACGATGCCTTCGTTCGCAAAAGCGCTGCAGAAGGCTCATGGCAAGCTTCTGCCTTTTGGGTGGGCTCACTTACTAAAGGCCCGCTATTTCCATGATAAGGCCGCATTTTACCTGATTGGTATCGATCCCAAATATCAGAATAAGGGATTGACCTCCATTATTTTTAAGGAGATGAATGAGATGTTTAACGACCGGGGCATTACCAGGGTAGAAACCAACCCTGAGCTTGAGGATAATGAGTCTATTCAAGCGCTGTGGAATAGCTATGAAAATAGAATCCACAAGAGAAGACGTACCTACCGAAAGGCATTATAAAGCTCTTATTGGGTAACAAATTGTTCTTCTTCGCAGATCTGCAGGTCAGTATGGAAGGCTACAGGCAGATGATGAGCCCGTAAATCAGTTATAGAAAGATGATTTTTCAGTATCCCCTTTACTTCGATAGGGTAGGGTATACCTGATAATTGAGAAAACATTCGGGGAGATAGATCCTCAGTTTCCAGGTATTTTTTAAAAGGATTCCCGCTTTGATACGCATAGTATTAATGGTGTTTGTTCTTTATTTAACTACAGGAAAAGGCACCTTATACTGTAGTTGATTCAATCGTAAAGGGGATGTCATTATACCAATAATCATAGAAGGATTATCAAAAGATTGGGGGGACCGAAACGGGCAGAAATTTTTTAGCCCTATGGACATCTACAATAGGTAAATAAAAAAGCCCACTCCAAAAAAGAAGTGGGCTTTTAATCAAGAGCAATGCTCATACATTACTTGTAATCAAGGCTACGTACATCAGTAGCACTTAACCCTTTGTCGGTTTCTTCAACGTTGAATTCAACATTCTCACCGTCTTCGAGACCTTGATTATAATCTAAATTTTCTACGTTATTTCGGTGGACGAATACATCTTTACTTCCGTCCTCAGGTTCGATAAATCCAAATCCTTTTTCAACATCGAACCATTTAACTTTGCCTTGTTGTGTCATTTATACTAAGTATTGTTTTATACACCTTAAGCTCATCTGTCAAGAAGAATAGTTATAACCACGTATTCTACATAAGACTTATTGCTAAAGGTGGGAATTAAAAATTGAGTTTAAAGATAGGGGTCTTAAATCGGAATGTCCATAGCTTTTTCAGTATTTGGAACGCTTCTGCTAAAAATATAAAGACTATAAGCTATATTAGCCGGTTCATAGGTTTTGCCAACAATTTACCCCAGATTGACAGGGTTCTCTTTATTTGGTATTTAGCCAATATTAAATAGAATTTAATTGTCTACACCTCGTTAGGTAGTAAAGGCAGAAGCTGAGTCCCTGCTACAATAAATTTGAATGCTAAAATATAGAAGCTCTCATTGGTAAAAGGTGTAATGAAGTTTATAACAATACTTTTGGTGCTAATAGTGGGAGGGTATTTCTTTGTGACAGAAAAATATAATCATGAACAGAGTGCCCAGTCAACAAATGATTCGACGATGGTATCTCCTGATTCAACTTTTGAAACATCAAGAGATACTGTGCCAACTCCTCCACGAGCAGGAGAGAAGATAGCCCCCGGGATGGCAGTTGTTATTGTCAAAGTGGATTCGATAAAATATCGAGATGATAAAATAACTACGTTGATTGGCAGAGTACAAGAAGTAATCGGATATGGTCCGGCAACCCCTAACATTGTAACCGGTGAAACTTTACGTTTTGATGTTTTAGGATACATCGAGGCTAACCCCAAGCATTTACAAACAATTAAAACGGGCAGATTGATGAAAGCTCTTATATCTGAGGTAAGGCGGATAGATGGGCTAGATAGTTTGGATGATTGGTCGAAGTGGAAGCTTAAAAAAGTGATGAAATAGTTTTTTAAAATATCACCCTTGATAGTTCGTAAATAGCAAAAACGATCCTCCATTTTAGTTTGTGCCTAGTATACGAGCTGCTGGCAGCTACTAGCTATCTTACTATCATGAGATGAACTTTTTATCCTTTTGGAATGTATCTTAAGTAGAGTTTGTCAATATTGGAGAAAAGTTGTTTATAAGGTATTTGCATAAATTTATTTACAACCTTACTCTAAGCCTTGCGAATGAAATAAAAAATTACAATCAGATTAAAATCACTATGAAACTCAAGAAAATACTATTACCATTTGCGTTTTTTGCTATTACATTAAGTTTAGTACCTCAAACAACAAATGCTCAGTGGAGTTTAGGTGCCTCATATGAAATTCGTGACGCAGAACCCAAGAATGGTTTTGGCGTTCGTATTGAACGAGGTATTTTGAATAAACTCCCTGTAGTAGATCTTGGCATACGGGCACACTTCAGTTATTTTAATGAGGATATCTCATACGAAAATAGAACGTATTCTACTGACATTAAGAACTACGACTTTGGTGTGGCAGCCGTTGGGGGTGTAGGTGTTGGTCCGATAAGTCCTTATGTAGGATTGGGGCTAGGTTCATCTACGTTGGATGTGAGTCGGAGTAACTTGCCACAGGGGTCTCCATTGTCGGATGAAGCTAATGACAGTGCCATCTATTGGAACGGTTTTGTAGGGGCAAAAGTGAGTATTATTCCTGCTTTAAAACCATTTGTCGAATATCGCTTAGAGGACGTTTCTAATTATGAAGATGAACTAAAGAATGATATAAGTGAAAGTAACGGACGCTTAATTTTTGGCGTTTCGTTGTCATTCTAATGAACAGACTTTTTCCCATAGGCGGGCGTTAATTCTAACGTCTGCCTTTTTTATTTTAAGTCCTTTAAAGAAAAGGAATACACTGATTGTTAATATGCGGTGAGTTCCTTTATTTGAATGCAATAGCTGTTTGCATTGTTTGATACTTTCAGGTCATCAGTGCAAGCTCTTTTTATTATTAAACAGATTTATGGCCGATACAAAAGCGATAGAAAATATTAACCTGGATAATTACACTCTCGATCCACCTCAACAAAAAGATCTGGATCAGCTGATAAAAGTATGTCGAGAGCATCTTGAAAGTGTAGATGAGAAAATGGTTTCTCGTGCTTTCAAGCTTTGTTATGTATCTCATGAAGGGGTCAATCGGGCTTCCGGTGAACCCTATTATTATCATCCCGTGACAGTAGCAAAGATTGTAGCCGAGGAGATAAATATTGATGATGTTTCTGTGGCAGCGGCCTTGTTGCATGATACTGTAGAGGATACAGAGGTTACCTTAGAAGATACTGAAGAGATGTTTGGTGAAACGGTATCTCATTTAATTGATGGAGTGACAAAGATTTCGGGTGTTTTCAAGAGCCGAAATACCAAGCAAGCGGAAACGTTTATGAAGCTTCTGCTTTCGATGGCAGAAGATATCCGGGTGGTATTGATAAAATTTGCGGATCGCCTTCATAATATGCGAACGATTCAACACCTGCCGCGTGAAAAGCAGATGCAGAAGGCTACGGAAACAATGGAGCTTTATGCTCCCTTAGCACACCGTTTCGGGCTTTTTAATATAAAAAGTGAGCTTGAGGACCTCTGTTTCAAGGTTATTGACCCAAACTCTTATAAGTTTATTTCTCGTAAGCTTCGTGAAAAGCGAGAGTCGCGTGAGGCCTTTATTGAAGAGTTCATGAAGCCCATTCGCGAGGAACTGGATGAGCAGGGCTTCACCTTTGAAATTAAGGGACGTCCCAAGCATATATATTCCATTTTTAGAAAAATGCAGCGGCAACAAAAGCCCTTTGAGGAGATATACGACCTTTTTGCTATTCGGATTATTCTTGAAGATCCACATTCTAAAGAGGACTGTTGGCGTGTGTATTCTATTATCACTGATTGGTACACGCCTATACCTAAACGTTTTAGGGATTTTATATCCGTTCCCAAAGCAAATGGGTACCAGTCGTTACATACCACGGTTATTACAAAAAAAGGACGGAAGGTCGAGGTACAGATTCGCACCCGGCAGATGGATGACATCGCGGAGAAAGGCTTGGCAGCACACTGGAAGTATAAAGAGGGATCGGGAGGGTCTGAAACCCTGGATAAGTTTGTACACTGGGTACGGGAGATTCTCGATAATCCACGGCCTGATGCCGCTACAGAATTTGTTAAAGATTTTCAGCTTAACCTGTATCAGGATGAAATTTATGTATTTACCCCCGACGGGGAGCTGCGAACCTTACCCCAAGGGGCCACCCCTATCGATTTTGCCTTTGATATCCATAGTGAGATTGGGGAGCGGGCTATTGCTTCAAAGATTAATGGCAAGATGGCTCCTCTTCGGCAAAAGCTTGATATCGGAGATCAGGTTGAAATAATAACAGGTAATAAAATAAACCTAAATCCTGATTGGATTAATGATGTAGTAACACATAAGGCCAAGTCTCGGATTCGTCAGTATATTAAGCAGAAAGAACGCGAGAAAGCTGATGAAGGCCGTGAAATTTGGGAGAAGCGAGCTAAACGCGGTAACGTCGAGATCTCTGACCAAGACTTGATGCGTATTGCTCATAAGCTCAAATTCGATTCAACGCAAGATCTCTTCTATGATATCGGTACAGGCACTTTTGATGTAAATGAACTGTACGATATGGTCAAGCAGTTTACCAGTAAAGGTCGTATAGAGGAGAAGAAAGATGAAGATGATACCCCGCCACCGGTTACTGAAGAAGAGATTCAAGAGACCTATATTAATGCGGCGCGATCGGTCAGTGATGAAAAGGCGTTGGTTATTAATGGCGAGGTAACCAATGTTAAATATGATTATGCCAATTGCTGTAATCCCATTCCCGGTGATGATGTTATGGGGTTTATCAGTCGTACAGGAAATGTTAAAATTCATCGCTCGAACTGTAAAAATATCCACCATCTTATAAAGACTGATGGTGAGCGAATTGTAGATGTTTCTTGGGCTAAAAATATAAATTCGAAATTCCTTGGCGCTGTTAAAGTTATCGGTGAAGACCGTGTGGGTATGATTAATGACATCACTGATGTGCTCTCCAAATCACTGGAAACAAATATGAAAAGTATCAATGTTAATAGTGACAGCGGCATGTTTGAAGGTATTCTAACTGTTTATGTAGATGACATTAATCATCTGGGACGGATTATCGAAAAATTGGAAAAGGTGAAAGGTGTGAAAAGTGTATTTCGTTACGAATAAACAGGTGATTTCCCTCCACAAATTACTTTCATATTCCTGATAAAAGTAATATCATCAACCAGACTTATTTGACGGCTACTATTTGCTTGTTTTTACAGGAGATAGAGTACGTATTGCTTTACAGAATTTAAGATTTTTGCAATAGATTATGATAACATATACCAAACGAGATATTGTACGTCATGTAGCAGAGCAGCTGGATGAACCTATGGTACATACTGAACCATGGGTAGAGGCTGTGCTTAATGCTTTACGTGAAACAATGATGAGTGCAGATCCGGAGTGTCGGATCGAATTGAGAGATTTTGGTGTTTTTGAGGTGAAGAAAACTAAAGCTAAACCACGGGCACGGAATCCCAGAACGAACGAAGAGATTTACGTGCCTCCGCATAGAAAAACGCACTTTAAGCCCAGTAAGTTATTAAAACAATTTTTAAAAGAACCTCTTGAAGAAGGGGAATTAGAAGAAATGGACGATTAACGTGGCAAAATACGGCAGAATTATAGGTATTGATGTAGGAACTAAGTGGATTGGTATAGCTCGGACTGACCTTCTTAAGACCGTGGCTAATCCCATTGATACCTATCATACCGAAATTGCTATTGACAAAATTAAAGAGCTTGTAGATGGTGAGCAGGTAGAAAAAATTGTAGTAGGATGGCCGCTGACCCCCGCCGGCCAGGAAGGTGATGCTATAAAGATGGTTCAACAATTTGTAGCTCGCTTGAGAAAAGCACTGCCGGAGATGGAAATTGACAAGATTGATGAGCGTTATACCACTAAGGAAGCTGTTCGAGCTATGGTTGAAGCAGGGGTTCCGAAGATGAAACGCCGAGAGTCGGATCGCGTTAACCAAGCTGCTGCCGCTATTATTCTTCAAAAATATATTGAATCGAGAAAAACCGATAATGTCCGTATTACCGATCGTTACGTATGACGACGAGGTTCTTCGCAAAGAAGCGAAACCTGTCGACGAAAATAGTAAAGAAATACAAGAGCTTATCGAGGACATGTTTGACACCATGTATAACTCGGATGGTGTTGGGTTAGCTGCTCCTCAAATTGGTAAACTGTTGCGAATATTTGTGGCAGATGCCGATCCTATGACAGATGATGAGGGTCCTTCTTTTGGCCCCATTGCCATGATTAATCCTAAAATCACTACTAATAGTGATCAGGAGATCGATATGGATGAGGGATGTCTCAGTATTCCAGGAGTTAATGCTACGGTAAGTCGGCCAGAAAAAATCACGGTTTCCTACTTGGATAAGAACTTTCAGCAGCAGGAACTTGAAGTAGATGGATGGTGGTCGCGTGTCATTCAACATGAGGCTGATCACTTGGATGGAATCTTATTTTTGGATCACCTTTCGCTGTTTAAACGAAAGCTGTTGTCATCAAAGCTTAAAGAGATTGCAAAAGGGGAAAAAGAGATAGATTATCCAATAGTTCCTAAAAAAGCTCAGGCTAAATAGAGGATTATATGCGTATTGTATTTATGGGATCTCCTGATTTTGCGATCCCAAGTCTGGAAAAACTTCACAAATCAAAACACGAAATTGTATCGGTAGTAAGTAATGTGGATAAGCGGCGCGGACGTGGTTCGAAGCCGAGTCCCACGGTGGTGAAAAAGAAGGCGCTTGAGCTAGATCTGCCTGTAATTGAAGTTGAAGAGCTCGATGCCCCTGACTTTTACCAAGAGCTGAAAGCTTTGGATGCCGACCTCTTTGTGGTCGTTGCATTTCGTATTCTGCCTCCCAAAGTTTTAACGTTGCCCCAAAAAGGATCTGTAAACTTGCATGCTTCTTTGTTACCTAAATATAGAGGAGCTGCCCCGATCCACTGGGCAATTATTAATGGTGAAGATGAAACCGGTTGTACGATCTTCTTTTTGGATGAAAATGTTGATACCGGTGAAATCATTAAACAGGAAAAAACACCTATTGGTCCTAATGAAACGACGGGAGATCTCTATGGGCGCCTTAAAAAGTTAGGAAGTAATACGCTACTGGAAGCAGTGGAAGAAATTGATAAAGAAACATACGAAACGGTTTCTCAAGAACATTCGGAAGCAACACCGGCCCCCAAACTTTTTACGGATGATTGTAAAATTGATTTTAATCAGCCGGCCCCAAAAGTTCACAATAAGATTCGAGGACTCAGTCCTTTCCCTACAGCTTGGGCTAAGATCGATGATCTGAAATTTAATATGTATCGGTCAGAAATAGGTCCGTCTAAGAATCTTGGGAAAGGTGAATTACAGACAGAAGGGGACGATCTATTGGTGGGTTGTGATGAGGGAACGGTCATTCTGAAAGAAGTTCAGTTGCAGGGAAAGCGCCGAATGAGTGGAAAGGATTTTATAAATGGATATAATGGAAGCGGTTTTCTTCACTAATGATTCATATTAGTGCAAGATTATGATATTATTTGTATTAAATAATTTACAAATGATCGATTAACTATTATTTTTGAGCGCTTTATATCAACATCAACGTATTTCGTTCTAAGGTTTTAATTTACAACTGAGGCAAATAAAGGAAAATATTTATGGCTAAAATTAATGTCGGTATTAATGGATTCGGACGTATTGGTCGTCTGGTGACTCGTTCAATATTGGCCTACCATGACGATGAAATTAACATTGTAGGTATTAACGATTTAACGGATGCAGAGACACTTGCTTATTTATTTAAGCGCGATTCGGTGCATGGCACTTTTGATGGGGAAGTAAGTGCCACGGAAAGCAGTATTGTTATTGACGGTATGGAAATTGATATTTCTGCCGAGAAAGATCCTGCTAATTTAAAATGGGGTGAGCGCGGTGCTGATATTATTGTTGAGTCTACTGGACTCTTCCGCACGCGTGATGCCGCTGCTAAACACCTGGAGGCAGGAGCGGAAAAAGTTATTATTTCTGCACCGGCAAAAGGGGATAAGGATGTCAAGACGATTGTCCTCGGTGTGAATGATGAAAAGATCGATGATGAAACTGAGATCTATTCGAACGCCAGTTGTACTACCAACTGTCTTGCTCCAATGGTAAAAGTGCTTGATGACGCTTTTGGGCTCGAAAAAGGTTTTATGACTACAACGCACGCTTATACAGGAAATCAAAATATTCTCGATGGTCCGCATGGCGATCTGCGTCGCGGACGTACCGCTGCTCACAATATTGTACCTACCACTACAGGTGCTGCCAAAGCAGTAGGATTGGTACTCCCTCATCTTGATGGCAAACTTGATGGAAGCGCTGTTCGTGTTCCGGTACCTGATGGGTCTCTTACAGATTTAACTGCTATTGTTAATCGCGAAGTTTCTGAAGAAGAAGTGCATGAAGCCTTTAAAAAGGCAGCCAATGGTGCAATGAAAGGGGTGCTTCAATATTCTGAGGAGGAACTTGTTTCTACTGATATTCTCAGTAATTCCCACTCATGTATTTATGACAGCGGATTTACCAAAACGGATGGTAAGCTGGTTAAGATATTGGCTTGGTATGATAACGAAGCTGGATATTCTGCCCGTACTGCCGATTTAATTACCCGTATAGGATAATAGTACATTTTTGCTGATGGAATCGCTCAAAGTGATTCCATCAGTATTCATTTTTTCGGGGAGTGGCGCAGTCCGGTAGCGCATTCGCTTTGGGAGCGAAGGGTCGCAGGTTCAAATCCTGTCTCCCCGACATCAATAGGTCAGACAGGATCGTCTGGCCTTTTTCTTTTTTAACTTTGGTTTTATCGCTATGATAGATTGGAAACAGGTTAATGAATATGCTGGTAAGGAAAACCCCAATCCACCGAAAAGGGTAGAGAAATCCGAAGAAGAATGGAGAGAGGAACTTTCCGATAAAGTGTTTCGGGTCACAAGAAAACATGGCACTGAGCGGGCTGGTTCCGGTGAGTATTGTGAGGCGCACCAACCGGGTTTGTATGCTTGTGTTTGCTGTGGAACAGAACTGTTTGATTCCTCAGAGAAATTTGAATCTGGCTCTGGATGGCCCAGCTTTTCTAAACCAGTGCAATACAACGTTATAAAGTATGTAGAGGATTTAAGCCATGGTATGCACCGTATTGAGGTACTTTGTAACGTTTGTGATGCCCACCTTGGCCATGTTTTCCCTGACGGCCCCAACCCAACAGGATTACGGTATTGTGTGAACTCTTCTTCTCTCCAGCTTGTAAAGAAGTCAGATTAACGCAAGGCTTGTTCTACATCTGTGATAATATCACCAATAGCCTCTAGCCCTACCGCAATACGAACCATTCCGGGAGTAATATTAACAGCTTGTCGTTCTTCTTCTGTTAGTTTAGAATGGGTCGTCGAAGCTGGATGGGTAGCAATAGAGCGGGAATCACCTAAATTGGCTGATAATGAAATGGTTTTGAGATTATCCAGAAAATTTTTGGCTGCTTTATAACCTCCTTTAATACTAATGGAAACAACCCCGCCCCCTTTCTTCATTTGCTTTTTGGCTAATCCGTATTGTGGATGACTGGGCAAGAAGGGATATTTTACCCACTCCACATTGGTATTTTCCTGAAGCGTTTCAGCAAGGGTAAGGGCGTTGTCACAGTGACGGTCCATACGCATAGGTAGAGTTTCAAGGCTTTTGGAAAACATCCATGCATTAAAGGGAGAAAGTGCAGGACCGGAATGACGACAGAAAAAGCTTATTTTGTCAATGTAGCGCTCCTTTCCAACAGCAATACCGCCCAAGCCACGTCCTTGTCCATCAATAAATTTTGTAGCAGAATGCAGTACTACATCTGCGCCATATTTCATTGGCTGTTGCAAATAAGGGGTGGCAAAGCAATTATCAATAATGAGGATCAGGTTATGAGTTTCAGCTAGTTTTCCTGCCCATTTCAAATCAATAAGATCCAGACCGGGATTGGAAGGGGTCTCTAAAAATAAGATACGTGTATTATCCTGTATCAGAGACTCCCAGCTTTCAGTATCATCAATACTTCCATAGCTAAAGTCAATTCCCCACTTAGGTAAAATTCCACTTAGTATTTGGTGCGAAGAACCAAATAGTGATCGGCAAGCCAAGACATGGTCGCCCTGTTCCAAAAGTCCGGCCAATGTTGAAAATATAGATGACATACCTGATGCGGTAGCAACTCCAGTCTCGGCATCTTCCATACCACACATTTTGTTTACAAATTCATCAACATTTGGATTGGAGTACCGGCTGTAAACATTTCCTTCTACTTCTTTTGCAAAAAGGGCTCGTGCATGCTCTGCAGAATCAAAGACAAAGCTTGATGTTAGAAATAGTGGGGTTGAGTGTTCTTTTTGGTCAGTACGCTCGGTTTGGTTTCGTATGGCTTTTGTTTCTGGCTGTTGATCCCTCATGATTGTGTTATTTTATTTCGTAGCTATGTGTGATTTCAGACGTCTTCTCGAGAGTTTTGGAGACGGAACAATACTTATCAAGCGATAGATTAATGGCTCGTTCTACTTTTGATTCATCAAGGTCGCCGGCAAAAATGTATTTAATATGGATTTTCGTAAATTCAGAGTATTCATCTACCGATTCCCGTTCTCCTTCCACTTCTACCGACAGATCTTCAAGGTCCTGTCGCTGTTTTTTTAAAATGCCAATGATATCAATAGCGCTGCATCCTCCAACCCCGGCAAGCAGTAGTTGCATCGGACTAAAACCACCTTCCAGCCCGCCAATACTCGTTGACCCATCCATACGAAGTAAGCCGCCTTCTTCATTTGCTGCTTCCATGTGGGTACTATCGAGTTGGTCAATTGTGATCTTCATACCTTTTAATACTTTATGTTAAATGAAATTAGATCGTCAAAGCTAAGAAATGGTGAGGGCTAAGGAAAGGAAGAAAAAGGTTAAAATATTGCATTATTTATTAGTTCTGTTAAGTTGAGGAAAAATTAGAATTAAATGTGGGGTTCCTTGAGTAACAATAAAAGAGATTTTATTCCATACGTACAGGCTGATGACGATATGCCGCAAATTACTGTTAAAGCCGTTGTATTAGGTATATTATTGTCGGCAATCCTAGCAGGAGCTAATGCTTATTTGGGGTTGAAAGTTGGAATGACAGTTTCGGCGTCTATTCCGGCTGCAGTAATATCAATGGCTCTGCTTCGAATGTTTAAACATTCGAATATCCTGGAAAATAATATTGTGCAAACTGCGGCATCAGCCGGTGAATCACTAGCCGCCGGTGTTATTTTTACCCTCCCTGCCTTAATACTACTTCGATACTGGAGCGATTTTCCATTCCTAGATACTATGGCTATTGCTATGTTCGGTGGAGTGCTCGGGGTACTATTTACAATTCCATTACGCAGAGCTTTGATTATTGAGAAGAAGCTTAAATTCCCGGAAGGGGTTGCAACGGGAGAGGTACTTAAAGCCGGAACGGAAGGCGGTAAAGGTATTACACAGATTGCATGGGCGGGGTTAGCCGCAGGGTTGTATAAATTGGGACAAACAGGCTTAAAGCTATTTTCCGGCTCAGTAAGTGGTTCGGTAACAGCTGGACGTTCAATTTTTGGGATGGGAACCGAGTTATCTGTTGCACTCCTTGGAGTAGGATATATAGTAGGACTCAATATTGCCGTGTTAGTTTTTGCCGGCGGGTTGATTTCATGGCTGTTTGGTATTCCGCTGTATATGGCATTTGCAAATCCGGGGGAGGTTGCAGGAGTGGTTGGAAATATGGAGGGTTATGATGCAGCTCTGGAGATATGGAGTCAGAAGATTCGATATATGGGGGTTGGTTCGATGGTCGTGGGTGGTATCTGGGCGCTCGTTTCATTGGCAAAGCCACTTAAAGATGGAATTGCTTCTTCCTGGGAGGCTGTTAAAGAAGCCAAGTCTGATGATGGCCCAGAAGTGTTGCGGACCGAAAAAGATATGCCAATCAACTATGTGTTGTGGGGAGTTGTAGCATTGGCAATTCCCATTTTTATTGTATTCACGCAAGTAATTGATATTACACATTTGCCGGTGAGCAGTAATCTATATTGGACTACTATGGGAATTGGCGTGCTCTTCTCGTTGGTAGCAGGTTTTCTTTTTGCTTCAGTGGCCGGCTATATGGCTGGTTTAGTCGGCTCTTCGAATAATCCTATTTCCGGAGTGACAATTGCTACAATTTTAGCGACCTCTTTAATACTGTTGGTACTACTGGGTTCACAACTAGATTTTTCTGTGGATAGCAGTCGTGCAAAGGCAGCTGCTGCAGCTGCTATTGTAGTTGGAGCGATGGTAGCCTGTGCTGCAGCTATTGCCGGTGATAATATGCAGGATTTGAAAGCCGGTCAACTGGTCGGAGCTACTCCTTATAAGCAACAAATTATGCAGATTATCGGGGTTGTGTCGGCGGCATTAGTTATTGCTCCTATTTTAAGTTTGTTATTTAATGCCTATGGGTTAGGCGGGGTGCTTCCCAGAGAAGGGATGAGTACCGAAGAGATGCTCAGTGCGCCGCAAGCTACGCTCATGCAATCGGTTGCCGAAGGGGTTTTTGCCCAAAATTTAGAATGGAATATGATCTGGATTGGGGCGGTTATTGCAGTGGCTATCATCATTCTGGATAAAGTACTGGAAGCCAAAGGTTCTGATTTTAGAACCCCGGTATTAGCAGTGGCAGTTGGCATTTATCTTCCGCTGGAACTTACCGTCCCCATTTTTATAGGTGGGATGATTGCTTGGGGAGCAGCAAAAGTGGTTGCCAGTCGAGCAAGGAAAAATGATGAAAACCCTAAAAAGGCAAAGGTAGAAGCCGAGCGAAAAGGATTGCTGTTTTCATCTGGGCTTATTACGGGTGAGGCTTTAATAGGTATTATTTTGGCTATTCCTTTTGCTATACAGGAAAGCACAGATGCACTTCGTTTGGTACCGCAGTCATTTGCACCTTATGCGGATTGGCTGGGTGCCGCTGCCGCAATCTTTTTCTGCATTTGGTTATATAAAGTGGCCGTAAAAAAATAAGTGCGATAAATTTAATTCTAAAAACATCAAAGGGATAGTATGAAGTTACCAGGGGTACTTTTTTCGATATTGTTATTAGGAACGCTGGGGATAGGATGCAACCAAGAGCAAACCGATACAGGGGCACCAGAGGTCCCAGAAGTAGACTATACGCTAAACCCATAATCGATGGAGCAGTGCCATTGAACCATTGATTACAGTGGAATCAGGTTCAGTGATTGAGGTGGCCACAGAGAAAGCCTCTGACAAACAACTTAATCCGGAATCAACAATTGAAGACCTTAAAAATCTCGATTTTACTCCCATTCACCCATTCACCGGACCAATGTATGTGGAGGGAGCTGAACCGGGAGATCTGTTAAAAGTAAAACTGCATAAAATTGAGTTGGGTCACTGGGGATGGACAGCTATTATACCGGGATTCGGTTTTCTCGCTGATGATTTTAAAGAGCCCTATTTGAAAACGTTTGAATTCAATAAAGAGAGTCGTGATGTTAATTTTTCTGATGATATTTCAGTGCCCTTAAATCCTTTTCCGGGCGTGATGGGGGTGGCACCAGCAACAGATTCTATGCTCTCCACCATCCCACCGAGAGCCAATGGAGGTAATATGGATGATCCACATATGACAGAGGGAACTACGATTTATTTCCCTGTATTTATGGAAGGAGCTCTTTTTTCAATAGGGGATGTCCATGCCACCCAAGGGCTAGGAGAGGTCGGTGGAACAGCAATTGAGGCTCCCATGCGGATAGTCTATGAAATAAAGTTAGTTAAAAATGGTCGATCCATTCAGGAACCACAATATGAAACCAATGATTATTACGTGGTTACAGGTTTTGGGACTACTATTGATGAGGCCGCAAAAAAAGCAACTCGTTACATGATTGATTATCTGGTTGAGGAACACAATATGGACCGGAAAGATGCTTATGCACTGTGTTCGCTGGCGGGGGACCTGAAAATTGCCGAGGTAGTCGATGTTCCTCACATGTTGGTGACCATACATATGCCGAAAGAGGTTCTGGGAATTAAATGAATTGAGCCTTTTATTGATGACGTTCTTTAAGGCGACCAATAATTTTTTTCAGCGGGATACCTTTTTCAGTCAGCAATACCAGTAGGTGATAAATAAGATCCGCTACTTCTCCTACGAATGCACTTTCGTTACTGTTTTTAGATGCAATAACAGTTTCAACGGCTTCTTCACCAACCTTTTGGGTGATTTTATCCAGCCCTTCAGTGAATAGGTGGGTAGTGTAGGAGTTCTCGGGCATCTCTTTTTTACGTCCCTGGATCAATTGTTCCAGATTGCCAATAAATGAGAGATCCTGATTAGGTTTAAAATCTTTTTCATAAAAACAGGATTGTTCTCCGGTATGACAAGTAGGCCCGTGAGGGTTGGCTAAGATTAGCAAGGTGTCATTGTCGCAATCTTTTTGAATATCTACCAGATCAAGAAAGTTGCCGGAAGTTTCACCCTTGGTCCACAAACGTTCTTTACTTCGGCTATAAAAGGTCACGCGTTCTTTTTCGAGAGTAGTTTCAAGGGCTTCTTTATTCATATAGCCCAACATCAATACTTGAAAGTTTTTGGCATCTTGGATAATTGCCGGGATCAGGCCGTTTCCTTTTTCAAAATCTAAATTTTCAGTTTTCATCAGAAATTAGTTCTAGAATAATATTTATTTAAAAGAGATGCTGTAAAAGGAGTGAATATAGGTTAATTACTATCTACAGTATGCCGAACTGTAATGCCATCGTTTTCCATATAAATCTTTAATTCATCAATTTCGATCTCCTGGAAGTGAAATATACTTGCTGCTAAAACGGCATCGGCTCCTCCTTTCTTGACGGCCTCAACACAATGGTTTTTAGTACCGGCCCCTCCACTGGCTATTACCGGAATTGACAAAAAGGAATTTACTTTTTTCAGCAACTCCAAATCATAGCCTGACTTAGTACCATCCTTATCCATACTGGTAAGGAGAATTTCGCCAGCCCCGCGTTTTTCTACTTCCTTAATCCATTGCAGGGCATCTTTTTCAGTATCGATTGAGCCACCGGAAATAAAGACATTCCATTGGTCACCGGTTCGTTTGGCATCAACAGCAGCAACAATACACTGAGACCCAAATTTTTGGGAAGCTTTATTTATAAGTTCAGGATTCCGAACAATAGCACTGTTTAACGATATTTTATCTGCACCAGCATGTAGTAAATCTCCGATTTCTTCGACACTGCTAATACCACCACCTACAGTAAATGGTATGTCAATGTTTAAAGCTATTTTTTTCACGAGCTCTACCAGCGTTTTTCGCTTTTCTTTGGTGGCTGTAATATCAAGGAAAACGAGCTCATCAGCTCCTTCATCAGAATAGCGTTTAGCAAGTTCTACCGGATCACCGGCATCACGCAACCCTTCAAAGTTAACACCTTTTACCGTTCGGCCATCTTTAATATCAAGGCAGGGTATGATTCGTTTTGCGAGCATCTATAAAATTGGTTAACTTATTATATTTACTTGATTTAGGCAGAATGGATCCATTCTGATGGAGGCAATAATATTACCAAAATTTTCGGTCTAATTGAAGCGAGGTTTAATATTGTCTATTACCGATAAAAAATAATGATCATAATTTGTATCTTCAGGAATCTTTGATACATGATTAGAGGCTAACAGGATAAAAATTAATTAGGATATAGTGGAAGCAGAACAGAAACTGTTCAAAGAGGTTGAACAAAATATTCAAGAGCAGGATTTTAGTATTATTGATGGAGATCAAGAACGACCGTGGGGTGGCTTTTTCGTTATTGATGAAGGTGAAGCATCGGCATTTGCTGAGCGTTATTTCAATAATATTGCTGACGAATTAAAAAATTCGGGCAAGCTAAGTCCCAAGATTTTAGTTGTTCAACCGAATAAACGATTGTCTTGGCAATATCATCATCGCCGTGCCGAGATATGGAAGGTGATAGAGGGGCCGGTAGGCGTTATGAAGAGTGATAGTGATGAGCAAAGTGTGGTTCAAGAATATGACGAAGGAGATGTTATCAGAATTAAAAAGGGGGAGCGCCACCGATTAGTGGGGCTGCAAAATTGGGCTGTCTTAGCAGAGATATGGCAACATACGGATCCTGAAAACCCTTCGGACGAAGACGACATTGTTCGTGTGCAAGATGATTTTGGTCGTTAGTCTATTGGCCTAATAGGGAGATGAGCTGGAGCTCTGTTTAATTAGGGAGTATGGTATTTCAGCATGTCATCCAGTGTTAGTTTATTTTCATAATATGCCCGGCCTACTACAACACCATAAAGTTCTTGTTGTTCTAAAGCTTCAAGGTCTGAAGAATCAGAGACTCCTCCAGAGGCGATAAAGTTTAAATTCGGAAATTGAGATTTAAGATTTTTATACAATTCCAGATTTGGCCCTTCCAGTGTTCCGTCTTTTGAAATATCCGTACTGAGTACCGTTTGTAAGCCACGGTCAATCATTGGTTGTAGAAATTCTACTAATGTTTGATCCAGTGTTTCTAACCACCCGCTATATGCTACTTTACCATCTTTTAAATCCATTCCAAGAATGGCTCGACCTCCATAACTATCAAGTACTGAAAGCCAACTTTCTTTGTTCTTAACAGCCATTGAACTACAGATAATGTTTGAAACTCCTTTTTCAAGAAGCATAGAAGCATCATCATAGCTTCGTATACCGCCGCCTGTTTGAACAGAAATTCCCAGCTCTTGAGTGATTATTTTAATGTGCTCCAGATTTATAAATTTTCCTTCTTTGGCACCATTTAAATCAACAATGTGAATATGTTCAAAGCCTGCAGCTTTGAACTTTCGAGCTTCATCTAAAGGATTATCGTTGTATATCGTCACTTCTTCATAGTTACCTTTGTGCAAGCGTACAACTTGTCCATCTAATAAATCAATGGCGGGAATAACTTTCATTTCAGGAAGTTTTTATTATAGTTTTTTTCAAAAAAGGGAAAGTACAAATAGCACCAGAGAGTTCACAGTAAATTGTGCTAAAACTTATCTAATACGACCATTTTAGGCGAAAAAAGAAAAGGTTAGGTGCTGCAACTGTTTGGTTGAAAACGGCGCCCTTTAAAAGTTGTGACAGCAGAAGAAAGTCGAGGTTTTCAGCTACCGATACTGTCACTTGCGGAATAGTAATAAAGATGGAGCGATCAAAACTGCTTAGAAAACCTATATTTCCGCTTATTAAGGGGTGGAATTGGTAGGAACTGTTGAGGAAAAATCCTGTTTTGGCAATAAACAGGTTGTCAGCGCTTGGAGGTCGGACTAACGTAGTTAGTGGATTTCTTCGTTGGCTGTATCCGCCGTTGTATAGCATTTCACCCTGTAAATACACCCCATTGGAGAGCATGTGATCGAGTCCGGTTGTGGCCGTAAAATGGCCTGTTTCCTCAAAAAGGTCGTTTTCGGGGTGGAAGTATGAAATCTCCCCCTTGAATCCTGTATTTCCCAGGTAGCCGGCCCAACCGGCTCCTATAGTTAGCTGGTTTAGGTAATGTCCGCCGGTAAACTGGATATCGTAATTGCCCCAGTTTGTGCGGACCATCCCCGCCAGCACGGATTGCTCCCAGCTACCAGCGATGCGGTAACCAACGTCTAAGTTTGAAGCATAGCTCCAATTGTATTGCGCGCTGAAGGCATCCACACCGGGGCGTTCTTCGTAATCAAAATCCAGAAAAGCATAGTTGTTAAACAGATCATTGGGATTCCAAACAAAGGTGCGTCCCCAGTTTAGGCGCTGCCGGCCTGCATGTACCTCCCACGGACCGTTAATGTAACTAAGGTGCAGTCGGTCGATATTGGAGTGCATTAGTGAGTAGTTGGTACCAAACCATACCCAAGACCAATCAAAATAGTTGGCATCCTGTTCATAGATTTGTTTTAATCCCGGAGTGTTATTGACGGTGTAGCCATTGAGTAACCGTGTTCGTAGATCCGCCCGAAGTTCAAAGTTCTTGGATAGGTTCCATTCGGTTTCCAGCCGATGATGCAGAATGTTGTCGTAATGGATCTCTGAAAATCCATTATCTACTGATGCTCGTCCCAGTTCCTTTATGTATCCACTGATATCCAGATCGAGAGAGGATTTCTGAGCGGAGGCAGATTGTAATCTCAAAAGAAGTATGCAAATCCCGAAAAATAAATAAATAGCTTTTTTATAATGAGCCATATTAGTGTTCAATATTCTGTTATTCAGCAGGATGCTTTTTGTGTACCTCATCTTTAGCAATTTTGCCATCTACAAGAGTAATAACGCGTCGAGCACGATCTATAACCCGTTGGTCGTGAGTAGAAAATACAAAGGTCATATTTTCTTTTTTGTTTAGTTCTGCCATCATATCCAGCAAGTCCGCAGTAGATACCGAATCTAAGTTTGCCGTGGGTTCATCAGCGAGAACAAAGTCGGGGGTAGAGGAGAGGGCACGTGCAACGGCAACACGCTGCTGTTGACCGCCCGAAAGTTCAGAAGGACGTTTATTGATTTTATCGGCTAGGCCCACTTCTTCGAGTAATGCCCTGCTTTTTTCGTTGCACTCTTTCTGGGGACGTCCCTGCATCTGCATAACAAAAGCTACATTTTCGATAGCAGTGAGTACGGGAATAAGGTTATATGCCTGGAAAACGAAGCCGATATGTTGCAACCTGAAATTAATGAGTTCACTGTCGGAGAGTGCACCCAGATCAGTGCCTTTTACGATCGCTTTGCCTTCAGTAGGGCTGTCAAGTCCACCGATGATATTTAAAAGTGTGGTTTTTCCTGATCCCGATGGACCTACAATAGCAGTAAATTCCCCTATTTCAATTTTTAAATCTACGCCGTTGAGGGCGTGAACCGGAACTTGGTCTTTGTTATAAACTTTGGTTAAACCGTTGGTTTCTATGACAGGCATGATTTTCAGCTTTCGTGTTGCGGGATTCAAGGTTCAAGTTACGGGTTGGGGTTTAATGTATTACGAGAAATGTCTTAAATTTTTCTTATCGCTTCTACGGGTTTTAACTTTAGGGTTTTCCATGCCGGGTATAGGGCCGACAAGATGGCTGCGATTCCAATAAGCAGGGTGATATTTAGATAATAAACAGCATCTAAATCCGGATAGATAACCGTATCCATTCCATAAGCGTTAAGGCCTTCTGCAAAGGCACTGAGATCGATACCGATAGTTCCCAATATTGAAATAGTAATCCAGCTAAACAGTAGGCCCAGCGGGGTTCCGACCATCGTCAGGAAAAAGGTTTCTGAGAGCACCATCCCGAATAGCCGGCGTTTGTTCATTCCTACAGCCATAAGCATACCGAGTTCGTGCGTACGTTCCATTACGGCCATCAACATGGTATTGATGATGCTGAATACCAATGCAATAATAATAATGACCATAATAACGTACATGGAAACATCTGTCATGCTAAAGACATATTCGAGTTCTGGGGCAATGGTGCCCCAACTGGCTATTTTAAGATTGGGATAAGAGTTTGCCAGTTTTTCGGCTCGCCGAGGAGCTTTTGTAAAATCATCCAGTTTAAGCGTTAGCTTATGAATGAGATCATTATTGCCCAATAAACGGTTTAAGTCGCTTCGTAATACAAATACATTGCCTTTATCATAATTGGCATTAAAGGAATCAAAGATGCCGGCCACGCGAAAAGCACCTGCTGTTATATTTCCATCTACATCCTGAAAGCTGAGCACCAGTTTTGATCGCAGATTCAACTTGAGCCGTTCGGCCAATGCTTTGCCAATAAGGATGGGATTGCGGTCTATGCTTTGCAAAAAGTCGCCTTCTTTGATGTATTGTATAACAGGCGGGGTGCCAGAGTGTGTGGTATCAATACCATGTATGGTAACGCCATAGCTATTGGCAGCACTTTGTGCTAATCCCGTTGATTGACTCTCATACTCGGTTTGTAGGATATACTCTTGTTCCTCTAAGTTATTCAACAGGTGTTTTGCCTTCTCAATACTGTATTTGGGATTATATTGATCCTCAAAATCTGGATTTGTTATCTGGATATGACCTATTGTGAGATCCAGTTGGTTCTGAAGGTACCCCTGCGCCATACTGTTAAAAAAGGCGGAGATAAAAATACCGGCCCAAATTCCCAGCATTACAGCAATGATAACGACGCCACTGCGTGTAGGATTTCGCCAAATATTCTTCCATCCGAGTGCGATAATTTTTCGAAACATATCAAGATCTCATAGCGTCGATAGGGTTTAAGTTTGCGGCTTTAAGAATAGGTATGATGCTAAACAGCAGAGTGATAAAAAAGACAATCAGAGCTTGGCTGGTAAATATTTCAGGATCCGTAGAGAATTCAAGGATGGGAGCCATATTGTATTGTTCAACAGCCGAAGCCATGGCCCCTGAAAGGTCAATAGGGTTTACATTGAAGTACCATGCTACAGGAATACTGAAGAGGATGCCGAACCCTGCTCCCATTAGACTCATGAGAAGTATTTCAAAAGAAAGGATCTTAGCAATGGTGGTGCGTGGAGTTCCTACCGAGAGCATGACACCAAATTCATAGCTACGCTCTGCAATCATCATTAGCACGGTGCCTAAAATCCCAAAGCCAACAACCATATAGAGAACAAGCAGAATAATGATTCCCCCTCCTCGATCCACTTCAATAGCTTGTTTCAATTCCGGCATCATTTTTTGCCATGTTAGCACCTCGTAGTCGTTGGTCGGTAGTCTGCTTTTAAGGTATTTGGCAGTAGCATTAAGTTGGGTAGGGGTCTTCAGTTTGATAGCAATCGAAGTAAGACGGTCTTGGGCTGAAAACAGATATTGGGCTGTTTTTAACGGAAGGTAGACCAGGCTACTGTTCATTTCGGGATTGGAAAAGGAAACAGTACCCTTAATAGGATAGAGCCCGGTAGCATTCATACTGTGGTAGCCCTGACCAATAAGAACCAAGCTGTCACCGATTTGAGCGTTCAGGCGCTGCCTCAGTTTTTCACCGATAATTGCTCCTTTTTCACTGTTAGAGCTAAAGTAATTTCCTTTTTGTAGTTTTGTTTGTGGTTGACTGAGTTCTTGCTCTGCTTCTACATCGATACCCATAATCATGGCGGGCCGACTTTGCTGGCCAGTAGCTACAAGGGCATATGATTCAATACGCGGGATGATTGACCTTATATTTTTATCAGATTTAATAACCTCATAGAGGGAATCATTAATGGCCAGACTATTATTTAAAGTTGGGTTATCTTGGTAGCCTTGTTTATGAATTTGGATATAACCGGAAAAGGTGCCCACCGTATTCTCGAGCATATTATCATATTGCCCTTCTTGTGAGGAACGGGTAATGGCCGATAAAAAGACGGCAACAACAATGGAGAGCGTTGTAATAATCGTTCTTCGTTTATTCCGCCAAATATTTCGCCATGCTAATTTTATAGATAGCATATCAAAGTTGTTTAATAGGACACAGGCAATGCAGGCTAAACAGTCAAGCGCAGATAAAATTCGTGGAAACTTGCATCAGCTGTAAACCCTGCGTTTTAATCTAGGTTTTTTAGATTTTGGATGCTGAAGAATCGTTCAGCTATATCAATATTGAAAGCAATATCCTCATAAAGTAATACCGTCTTCTGGTTTTTTTTATCCATGGGAATCATCTCCATTTTTGTAGGGATGGTTCGTCCGTTCATGTTTTCAATTTGTGATCCTTCCATGACCTTTATTAATTTCCCATCCTCATTATAAAATTCGGTCCGCAGCTGCAGGTACTCTTGTTTTGATATGAAACTAATCAACTTACCCCATACGACCGGAGCTTGGGGCTTGGGTGACATTATGATCCTGTAGCACTCATAATCGCTGAGGGTACTGTCTCCGGCTATCGTATGGTTATAATCGGTGACGATAGAGGACTCTTCTACCAGATCATTATTTGAAAAGTCTGATCCCATCCAAGACTGACTCATCATAGAGGGAGGCATTTTAATCGTCCTATTGATGTTGGGTAGCCAGTTCCAGATCTCATTATCCCGTTTTAAATAGGCGGTTCCTTGATCACGGGCCGGGGCGGTAACAAGGATGAGACTATATTCAGTGCCCAGACTCCATGCTTTCATTGATACTTCGCGCTGCCAAGTGGGGCGTATGATTTTCATGGTTATCTTTGCCCGCGAGCTTTCCCCACGTATCTTTTTATCTGCTTTTTTAACAATATCAGTAGCATTTTGGGCTTGTATTATGAATGTGCAGCTAAACAAGAACAGTATAGTAGCTAAGCAATATTTTTTAATAGCCTGCATGATAGCGTAACTAATCGGTTATTCATTTGTTACTTTTTCCGTAAGCATAGCAATCTGAAATTCCAGTCTCTTAATTTCTTTAAGGATAGAATTCTTATCTATTTGCATCCAGTGCCAGAGTTTGATCATAGCGCCAAAAGTCAGTGCGATAAAAAGTACCGTCCCATACCTCAGTATCTCTGTTATACCCTCTACTATAAAAAGTTTAAATCCGCAGTAGAAGCATATTACAACAATAAATGTATGAAATATTGACATTAAGATAGCAAGCCATCCCAGCTTACCGGTATAGAGTTCTCCCCACATACTGAAAATACTTTTTTCCGTAAGATTATTATAGAACTCTGTTTCCTCTTTATCCAGAGATTCAGTAATTAATTTATCAATTTCTTCTTCTGTCATCGGTATAGTTATTTTGTCTTTATGAAATAATCTGTTTCAGTTTTTCCCGGGCATAAAACAATCGGGATTTAACTGTTCCGTTGGATATATTGAGCACACTGCTGATTTCCTGTAAAGTCAAATTATCCAAATAAAAAAGTTCAAGCACGATCCGTTGTGTGCCTGGCAGCTGTTGAATAGCGTTACGTACTTTCTGCAATTTGCTACTGCTGTTATCAGTGGTAGAACTTTTAGTTGAGGATGCCGAACGGTTTTCAATGAGGGAAGAATTCTTAGCTGACTGCTGTTTTTTCCTTATCCAATCTAAGGCTTTTCGGCGGGCGATGCTCAGTGCCCATGCTTTAAAGCTGATTTTTAGTTCCAGCTCTGGAAGTTTCTCAATAATGACATACCAACAATCTTGGGCTATGTCTTCAACAGGATTTTGCTGTTGGACTTGATAATAGATAGTCTGCTTCATAAGCGGATGAAACCTTTTAATAAGTTTTTTCAACACTTTTTTTTCTCCATTTTGGAAGCGTTGAACCAGTTCTTCATCTGATTGTTGTTTATCCGTAGTATCCATCACTCATCTATATAGTCGAATGAAAACTGAAAAGGTTCAAAATTATTTTCATCTCTTGATTGATGAAGTTGTTCTACTCAAATAGTATTTACTGAGCTTCTTAAAAGCAATATTGGTTATAAAATAGATGGAATGGAAGAAGGAATAGGGGGGGATAATACCTTCCCTTTTCGCTGGTTGCAGAAAGGAAAGGTATTATCAAGAGCTTCTGATCAATATTTATTTGGGAAGTTGTAGAGGTAAATGGCCGATAGTAGGTAATAGGGTGGTATTAGGTATAAGAGTTATTGACCATCTTGATATATAGAATAAAGGAAATTCTGCAAAAGTAAAGCCCCGGCTTTTCCCGATTTTTCGGGATGGAACTGGGTGCCCATATAATTATCTTTACAAACGACAGCGGTAAAGTCTTTTATATAATGGCAACTAGCTAAGGTATAATCATTGACAGGCGCAAAGTAGCTATGTACAAAGTAGAAATACTCCGATGTGCCAAAGCTACTAACCAAGGAATGGTTCTTGGCAACTTTAGAAAAAGTATTCCATCCCATATGGGGTACTTTGTCTACCGAAGAATCAAACTTCTTTAATTGACCCGGAATGATTCCAAGTCCCTGAGAGTCACCCTCTTCCGAGGATTCATATAATAGTTGCATGCCCAGACAGATGCCAAGCACCGGCTTGTCTGTATTTATTAACCACTGGTCCAGGTTGTTTTTCTGCAGAGATTCCATTGCCGGTTCTGCATGACCAACACCTGGAAAAATAATGCCATCCGAATCATCCAGCTCACCAGTGTTATTAGTAATGATATGGGGTTCGTTCAGGCGTTTAAGAGCATTGGATACTGATGCTAAGTTGCCGGCTTCATAATTAATAATTGCGATCATTATCAGAGTAAGTCTTTAGTGCTGGGTAAAATGTTAGCATTACGTTCATTTCGGCTTATGGCAGCACGCAAGCAGCGTGCAAAAGCTTTAAAACTAGCCTCAATTTTATGATGGTCGTTTTCACCTTCTACTGAAATATTTAGTGTGGCCTTGAGGTTCATCGCCAGAGAGTAAAAAAAGTGTTCCGTCATTTCAGTTGGGAAATCTCCTACATATTCTCGCTTTAAGTTTCCTTCAAAGACAAGGTAGGGGCGCCCCGAGAAATCCAGTGCTACCGTCGCCAATGTCTCATCCATAGGCAACGCAAAACCATAGCGCTGGATTCCCACTTTATTTCCCAATGCTTTACTGATAGCTTCTCCCAGGGTGATTGCTACATCTTCAATTGTATGATGTTCATCAATAGCGAGGTCGCCGTCACAGGATATATCTAGATCTACTAGCCCATGTTTTGCAATCTGTTCCAGCATATGGTCGAAAAAGCCCAGCCCTGTAGAAATATTACTTTTCCCTGTACCATCAAGGTTTACACTGATGGAGATGTCAGTCTCAGAAGTAGTACGCTCAACGGTTGCTTTTCGCGTTGGGAAACAGATTTTTTTACTCAGAGATATCCAGTTTTCTGCAGATTCCACTTCATTACCCTCTTCATCAATAGCTTTTAAAAGCTTATCTTCGGTGATAACTTGAAGGGCTATTTCCTCGGAACTGGTTCCTGTAGCAGATATTTTCTCATTTTCTAAGAGATCAAGTTCCAGTTTAGATAGGTTGTCAGTAATAAAAAAGAGTGTATGCCCCAGCTGTTGTAGCCTTTTAAGACCGTATAAAGCACCGGGCCACAATAACTCAGTTTCAGATCCGGAAAGCGCTTCTGTCGATATTCGAATGTTCATTGTACTATCTCTTTTAAAGCTGAGATTAAACGTTCATTTTCATCCGGTGTTCCTACGGTAATACGCAGACAGTTATCACAATGCGGTTCATTACCACGGTATCTCACGATAATATTTTTCTTGGCCAGTTGTTGGTAGATCATGCGAGCCTCATCAATTTTGACTAACAAAAAGTTTGCATCACTGGGAAAAATATGTTTGACAGCACTGAGCTGTTCCAACTTATTGTGTAGTTGTTTTCGTTCCCTTTTGATCGCTTCAATATGGAATTTTACTGTTTCCCAGTTTTGAAGTCCATTAATAGCCAGTTCGGAGGTAGGTTTATTAATATTATATGGTGCTTTTACCTTCATCATATAGTTGATAATATCTTCCTGAGCGTAACTGATTCCAAGTCTGATTCCTGCCAGCCCCAGTGATTTTGATACCGTTTGTAAAACTACAAGGTTTGGATATTTAGCTATTTTTGAAGTCCAGCTAGGTCCTTCGCTAAAGTCGATATAGGCCTCATCCACCACCACAATACCGGGAAACTCTTCCACAAGTTGTTCTACTTTGTCAGTTTTAAAAGTATTGCCTGTTGGATTATTAGGGGAACAAAGAAATAGAATCTTTGTATGCGGCGTTACCGCATTTAGGATGGCCTGCACTCGTGGCTGGAAAGTTTCTTCTTCCAGCAATACCTCATCAATTGAAATATCATGGATATTAGCAGATACGGTATACATTCCATATGTAGGAGGGACCGTCAGTATGCGATCTTTTCCGGGAGTGCAGAAAATGCGAAATAATAGGTCGATGCCTTCGTCGCTTCCTACCCCCACAAATACATTCTCCTTTCGAACACCCCGCCATTCTGCAATGAGTTGTCGCAGTTTTTTTTGGGATGGATCCGGATAGCGATGCAGTTTACTGTCGTCGTTAAACGGTGCTCCCAAGCTATTTTCATTAGCATCCAGTAGCAAACCTTCTTCATAATCTTCGCGAGCACTGTGGTAGGGTTCAAGTTGTTGAATATTAGGACGCACAAAATTTTCAATATTAAATGAACTGCTCATTATCTTAAAAAATATTTGTTGTTTTACTTGTTAATATCGGCAAGACGAATAGAAACCGCATTCCTGTGGCCCTGTAACTTTTCGAGTTCTGCTAACTTTTCAACGGCAGGTCCTACATTTTGCAAGCCTTCCCTAGAGATCTGTTGAACAGTGATCTGCTTGATGAATGAGTCTATCGATACTCCACTATACATACGGGCATAGCCGTAAGTTGGCAATGTGTGGTTGGTGCCCGAGGCATAGTCACCGGCACTTTCCGGTGTCCAGGGGCCTAAGAATATGGATCCGGCATTGGTAATATCCTCAACCAATACTTCTGGTTGGTTGCATTGAATAATCAGGTGTTCGGGGGCATATTTATTGGAGAAAGCTACCGCATCTTCAAGAGTGCGCGTAACTAAGCTAAAGCTTTGAGTAATAGCTTGTTTAGCCACATATTTGCGCGGAAGTTGATCGAGTTGTTTTTCCAGTTCCTGTTGGCAGGCTGCCAAGTCAAAACTTTCCGTAGCTACCAGCACCACCTGGCTATCTTCACCATGTTCGGCCTGTGACAATAGATCGGCAGCGACAAAGGCCGGTTTTGCTGTTTTATCCGCAATAACCAGTACTTCAGACGGCCCGGCCGGCATATCGATAGCTATTTGCGCCTCACTGTTTTGCAGCATCATTTTAGCTGCCGTAACGTACTGATTGCCGGGACCCAATATTTTGTCCACTTTAGGTACAGATTCTGTACCTAGAGCCATTCCAGCCACTGCTTGTGCCCCACCGGCTTTAAGCAAGTTCACAGCTCCAATTTTTTGCGCGATATAGATCATTTCGTCAGCTATACTACCATCTTCTTGAGGCGGTGTTGCCACAACAATCGTAGAGCAACCGGCCAACATAGCAGGGATCCCCAGCATCATCAAGGTAGAGGGTAAAATAGCCGTGCCTCCGGGCACATATAAACCAACCCGTTCAATAGGGCGTGATATGCGTTTACATTGCACGCCGGGCATGGTTTCTACTTCCAGTTTCGAGGGGAGCTGCGCCTTATGGAATTCATAGATATTATTGAATGCGGTATCTATGGCCTTTTTAACTCCATCATTTAAATTGATCTGTTGATTATCAGGATTGATAACCAACGGATCAGGGGTAACGTCATCAAACTTAGCTGTAAAATAGTTGACTCCTGCGTCACCATCCTCCGTAACACGCTTAATAATAGGCTCAACCTGTTCAAAGATGGCGTTGAAATCCATCTTCGGTCGCTGACAGAGCTTTCGTAGCTGTTCTTCCGTTAACTTACTGTAGGTATACTGTTTCATAGTTACAATATCATACTTTCAATAGGAAGGATAACAATACCACTTGCTCCTTCTGCTTTTAATTTTTCCATAACAACCCAAAATTCATCAATGGGGATAACGGTATGAATAGCAACCATACCATTATCAGCTAATGGCATTACAGTTGGGCTTTTAAGAGAAGGAATAATCTCCTTAATCTTGGGTACGGAGTCTTGAGGAGCGTTCATCATAATATAACGACTGCGTTCGGCCTGTTGGTGGCCGTCCATTCGTTGCAGGAATTTTTCGATAAGCTTTTTCTTTCCCGGCGATAATTTTTTATTGGTTTGGATGAGTTCTGTTTCTGACTCCAGTATCGTGATCAGTTCTTGCAAACCGTTGGCTTTAAGCGTGTTGCCGGTTGACACGATATCACAGATAGCATCAGCGACTTCGAGTCGGGGTGCAATTTCAACGGCACCCGATATTGTTACCACATTGGTGTCTATCCCCTTTTCTTCGAAGAAGTCGCGAGTTAGTTTTGGGTAGCTGGTAGCAATAGTTTTGCCTTCAAAGTCACTTACAGATTGGATATCCCCATCTTTGCGGGCAGCTAAAGAAAGGCGACAGACACCATAATCCAATCCTCTAAGTACGGTGACATCCGCACCTTTTTCTTGTGTTTCATTTGCACCTACAAATCCGAGGTCACAAACTCCATCTTGAACATATTCGGGAATGTCATCATCTCGAATAAGGAGCAGTTCGACATCAAAATTTCGGCATTTGACCAAGAGATTACGTTTGTAATCATCAAATCTGAGTCCAATGCCTTTGAGTAGGTCAATCGTTTTATCGGTTAAACGTCCTGATTTTTGAATAGCAATACGTAGTGAAGTATTAGAGTCTGCAGTGCGTTGCATAACAATGAGATATAGTAATTTGTTGTTTGGGAAAATACTAAGAATAATAAGAGACGGGGTAGCCTAAGCTACATATAGAGATGCTATCGACGGTGGGAACCGCCGTGATGGAGGTGAGAGTGGATATGGAGTTGTCGTTTTAGCATCAGGGCAAATATACAAAATTTTCTGAACCCATCCACAGAAATAATGGTCTTTACATTTATTTAATTTTAAAGTCTGCGATTTGAGTAAGTCGCTTTAAAAACAAAAGGCCCTTGTCTTTCAACAAGAGCCTTTTGCGTATATGTTAACCTTGAGGGGTTAAAGGGAAATTATTAATTGGATTTAAGTTCAATGGTACCCAATTCTGTTTCTTCACCGCTCTCTACTTCGATACCGGTTTGGGTAGAATCAGTGTACTGGTCGCTACTGGGATCAAAACCTACATCATAAGTTGCTTCTTGCAGGCCAATAATTGTGAAGTTCCCATTGTCAGCAGTAATAGTTGATGTAACAGTATCTTCACCGCTTATTGCCATTACATTGGTGTTGAAGTCAGAAGGTTGAACAGTACCAGAAATGGATCCTGTTTCCGCCAGAGAAACAGCACGAAGAACAGGTTTAAGTAGATATCCGCCATTTCCTTTTTTAACTATAGAACGAGCTGCATCGAAATCGACCAAGAGTGTATAATTAGAACCATCCTCAACTTCGGCATTAACATTGAGTTTTAGTCCTGACTGTTGGGAACTGGGGGTCTGCAGTTCCTGAGTTTTACCATCAACAGTGACGGTATTGTCATCGCCCAGAATAAATCGAATCTGTTCATAAGTACCTGCTTCTAATTCTTCGGTACCTAACATAATGGTGTTGCCATTTGTTAACTCAAGAAGGTTAACCTTCATGGATTGGTCCATAATTGTGACCCATCCATCTTCCTCGGCTTCTTCATCGGATTCTGAACTGTCGGTTTCTGCGGTCTCACCGTTATTAACCCGTACGCTGTTTATAGTCACATTCACAGAATCGTAATTGGCAGGGGCATCGGTCAATGCTACAGACATAGTACCTGTACCACCATTTTCGCTAGTGGTATCGCAAGAAGTGATTCCAAAAATAAGTGCAATTGATAGTGTAATAAGTAGCGTAATATTTTTCATAATAGTTAGTCAACTTTTTCGTATTCGTATTTCATGCTTTTTAATTGGCAGTAGGCAAGAAATGTTTCACTTAATTGTAGGGGAATTTGCCTTAGAATGGGGTTGGACAATTAACCTGGTTGATTAATACAGTATTGTGTTCGTTTATGCATATATGGTTGCTACCATAACGATAAGGAGGAGCGTAAAAAGGGTGAACTGGATGATAGGATTGGAAACAATTTTTTTCTGCATCTGATTGCTGTTTATTCCAAGTTAGAGCTGTTACTATCACGTAGTTGAACTTGAAAAAAAATAAATTGTTCCGAAATTTTTAGAAATGTAAGGGTATTGCCAATTTAAGTAAGCTATATAAGCAAACTATTATCATTTAATGATTGAACTATTACGGTGAAACAATTATTCTTAGACCCAAACAACTGAAACTGATATTGAAAGCTTTATTATGATTACAACTGCTCAATTTACTTATATCCCTCTAAAAGCATCTGACCCCCGTGAAAGTGTAGACTTTTTGTTAGAGTTAGTGGCGCAACATGATGTTGAGGTTGATGTAAACTATATGTCAACAAGTGTGCGCGGTGAGACAGAAGTGGTTTTTGAGCTCATCCATGAGATGTATAATACAATGACGATAGAAAAAGAAGAGTTTCGTTTTCACGTAGAACTGTTGAGTCCAGTTGCAGAAGATAAAGATCCGGTTGAGATTCCAACTGAAGATGACTAACAGCGTGATTCTCATTTTTAAAGCCCAATACTGTTAAGGTGTTGGGCTTTTTTTATGGAATAAAAGTAGTTTTTACTCGTATGAATATATTGTGCAATACCACTACCATTTTTGTATCTTTAGCGTTCTTTTGAGAAAGCCAAAATGCTGTTGACGGCACACCTTTATGACTCAGATACGCAACTTTAGTATTATCGCCCACATCGATCACGGTAAATCGACACTCGCAGATCGCCTGCTAGAGCGTACCGGTGCTATCACCGAACGCGAAATGCAGGAGCAGATTCTCGACGATATGGATCTGGAGCGGGAGCGTGGTATTACCATTAAGAGTCATGCTATTAAGATGGATTACGAGCGCCCAAGCGGCGAGCGTGTGATTTTTAACCTTATCGATACTCCCGGTCACGTGGATTTTGCTTATGAGGTATCGCGTGCTTTAAAAGCATGTGAAGGGGCATTACTTGTGGTCGATGCATCACAAGGAATTGAGGCACAGACAATATCAACGCTTTATCAAGCCATGGAGCAGGATCTGGAAATTGTGCCCGTACTTAATAAAATTGATCTTCCGGGAGCTGATCCGGAAGGAGTAGGACAGCAGATCGTAGATCTTATTGGATGTGACCATGATGAGATTTTAGAAGTCTCAGGAAAGACTGGTGAAGGAGTTGATGAACTGCTTGAGGCCATTGTAGAACGCATACCTCCACCGGGACGAGAAGATGAAAAACCGCTGCGAGCTCTTATCTTTGATTCTATTCACGACAGTTACCGTGGTTCCATTGTGTATGTTCGTGTAATGGAAGGTGCCTTAAATAAAGGGGACGGCATTCGTTTTATGGCTACCGATAAAGAGTATGAGGCCGAAGAGATTGGGTTTTTAAAGCTTACGAAAGAAAAAACGGATAGGTTAGAGGCCGGTGATGTGGGATATATCGTCGGAAGTGTAAAGTCACTGGATGATGCCAGGGTTGGTGATACGGTGACAAGAACTGATAATCCTGCTGATGAACCTATTCCCGGTTACCAGGAGCCTAAACCAATGGTATTTAGTGGAATCTTCCCTACTCAATCTGATGATTTTGAAGATCTGCGGTCGGCTTTGGAAAAGTTACAGCTTAATGATGCTTCACTAACCTATCAGCCGGAAACTTCTGAAGCTCTTGGTTTTGGATTTCGTGCTGGTTTTTTGGGAATGCTGCATATGGAAATTGTACAAGAACGGCTGGACCGAGAATTTAATATCGATATTATCACTACCGTACCTAATGTTGAATATGAGGTGATGGTGACTAAACGTGGGGAACAGGAAAAGGTGCTTGTCGATAATCCCAGTGAGATGCCAGATCCCGGTGATGTTGATGTTGTGTATGAGCCTTATATAAAGGCCAGCATTTTAACGCCATCTGATTATATTGGTCCTGTAATGACGTTATGTCAAGAAAAAAGAGGCAAGTACGTTAATCAAATCCATATGCAAAGCCAGCGGGTTGAAATTAAATATGAACTTCCGATGGCAGAAGTGGTATTCGATTTTTACGATCGATTAAAAAGTGGAACCAGGGGATATGCATCTCTGGATTATGATTTCTTGGAATATCGTGAAGGGGATTTGGTACGGCTGGATATTTTACTAAATAAAGAGCCAGTAGATGCGTTATCAAGCATTATCCATCGTGATAAGGCCTACGAATTGGGACGAAAGCTATGTAAAAAGCTTAAAGAATTGATCGATAGACACCAGTTTGAGGTACCCATACAGGCAGCTATTGGTTCAAATGTTATTGCCCGTGAAACCATACCGGCAATACGGAAAGATGTTACAGCTAAATGTTATGGTGGTGATGTTTCTCGAAAAAGAAAGTTATTGGAGAAACAGAAAGAGGGTAAGAAACGTATGAAGCAGGTAGGTACAGTTGAAGTGCCACAAGAGGCATTTCTTGCTGTACTTTCGATGGATGATGATCAATAAATTTCAACGGAAATATTTAGGTGTAAAAAGTCAAATGGCTACAGCAAATAAAACCATTACTTTCTTAACGCTAGTCTTAAAGAGAAGTCTGCAATCGATTTTACCGATCGTATTTGTTGTTCTATTTACTACTGTTGGTTTTGCCCAGTTTGAGGAACCCGACTTCGAGAAGGTGGATACCAAGGATGCCAAATGGTTCATGAAGAAGTTTGAAGATGTTAGCTGGACTGGTCGCGGACTATATCGAAAGACCGATCTGGATGGCACCCAAACCAATGAAATTAGAGCACGACTTCAAACAGTTTTTGGGAACCCCACAAAAACATTGGAAGACTTGATAAGCACAGAAGGTTTTCGCCCCGGACAAGCGATACAGTTTGAATATTGGTTTACAGTGAATGACAGTATTCCTTTGATGGTCTTGGATGTTGATGGACCTTTTACAGATGGATTGGTTTTTGGGGGAGCTAGCAAATATATAGATTTGATGCCCCAGATTAAGCGAACATTTGCCAAGAAATTGCTAGAGGTAAAGGCTTTGGATCCATTCCAGGATTATTTTTATTCTCCCGAACGAGAACAATGGTTTAAAGTGGCCTATAGGAATGGGAAGTATAAGACGAAAGAAATTTCATCGCCTGAAGGGATGGAAATCGATTTTGACTATTAATAAACGAATCTTTAATTACAGCTATTAACGATTTAAAGGAGTAACATTGGCAGATCAACTTTCAAAAGAGGAGCGCAAAAAGCGGCGCGAAAAAAGAAATAACCAAAATGAAAAGGCTAAAAGCTGGTTGCGAGAGTGGCTTGATGCCTTGATGTTTGCGGCTGTTGCAGCACTCATTATCCGTACTTTTTTCTTTGAGGCATATCGCATTCCTACTCCCTCAATGGAGAAAACATTACTTACGGGTGATTTTCTCATTGTTTCTAAAATAAATTATGGACCTCGTACGCCTATGGTCTTGGGAGTTCCTTTTACTAACATCCATTTACCTGGCCTAGTATTACCTTGGACACGTCTGCCCGGTTTTGAAGAAGTTGAGAGAAATGATATTGTTGTATTTAATTATCCCATAGATTTAGCACCTATTGCAGCTAAAACAAATTATATTAAACGGGCGGTTGGTATGCCCGGTGACTCTTTATATCTCGATGATGCACAACTGTATGTAAACGGTGAAAAGGCTACGCCTTTCCCCGGTATACAGCAGACCTATACTGTGAAGGTTCGAGATCGGGTGCGATTGAGTCCGGCAAAAGTAAAAGCGGCAGGTGCTCAGCTTTATCGACAGCAGGGCAGCAATGGCTATCGCGTAAATATGACGAAACAGATAGCAGAAAAAATGAGTCAGTGGCCTGAAGTCACCAGTGTAGACCCTTTTGTATTGCCTGAAGATTTTAACGAGTTTCGACAGAGTAAATTTAATTTCTCTTCCGGCTTTAATAATCATCACCACCTTTCTCCGTTTAAAGTACCTTCTGCCGGTGATACTGTGAGTCTAACTCCTGAAAACTATCATATCTATGAGAACATTATTACCAGATACGAGGGTAACAATGTGGAGCAAAATGCTGATCAGTTTATTATTAATGGTGAGGAGACAAATAAGTATACTATCCAGCAGGATTATTACTTTGTGATGGGAGATAACCGGGATAACAGTGAAGATAGCCGGTTCTGGGGATTTGTACCTCAGTCGCATATTGTAGGAAAGGCAGGCATGATCTATTTTTCTTGGGATAGCGAACGTTGGTTCCCGCGTTTCGGTCGTCTATTGGATGTTATTCATGACTAAAATGGGATATTTTGTTCCGGAGTCGGTAGTAAAAAACAACTTTCAGCAATTCCTGTAGCCAACTCATGCTTAATGAGTAATTTATAGGTAAGATAAATTGGAGTTCGGCTAACTAACGATACCTACTTATCAGTATTTAGTTTTAAGTGCCGAATAGGAAAAATGCTATCAATTTTTTCTGATCGATTTACCCATCGGTTGTCCATCTTTAATAGCCAGTTGTCCACAACCGGCATCAATATCGTCACCGCGACTTCGACGTACAGTAGCTGTAATATCGCGCTTGACAAGTTCTTGCATAAAGTTGTCCAGTCTATTTTCACGGGCTCGTTTAAGAGCCACACCCGCAACATCGTTATACATAATGATGTTTACTTTGCTGGGTACCCACTGTACAATTTCGGCCAATTCACGGGCATCTTCCGGACTGTCATTGAACTCATCAAAGAGTAGGTATTCGTAAGTGATAGGGCGGTGAAGCTTATTATAATAATATTGTACAGCTTCTTTTAGCTGTTCAAGATTCATTGAGTTGTTGATCGGCATGATCTCATCACGTTTTTCGTCGTTAGCAGCATGTAGAGAAATTGCTAGATTAAACGGTTGTCGTTCATCGGCTAGTTGTTTAATCTGCTTTGTTAACCCGACCGTTGAAACTGTTATCCTTTTTGGAGAAAGTCCGATACTCAATTCATCGGTAATGATATTAGCTGAGTTGACAACGGATTGATAGTTATGAAGCGGTTCGCCCATCCCCATATACACAATATTGGTGATGCCTTTGCCGAATCTTTCTTCGCAAAGCTCATCGATATATTGAACTTGGTCGACAATTTCACCATGGGTAAGACTGCGAAAGAATCCCATTTTACCGGTTGCACAAAAAGAACATCCAAAAACACATCCAACCTGTGAGGATACACATACTGTTAAGCGGTTGGCGACCCCGTCATCATAAAAGTCAGGAATAAGCACGGATTCTACACGGTGTCCTTCCTCTCCCTGAAGCCTAAACAGGAACTTGATGGTTCCGTCCTGCGACTCTTGCTGCCTTATATGTTTTATTGTGGGAATTTTGGCCACCTCTTTTAGACGAGCACGCAGATCTTTGGAGAGGTTGGTCATCTCATCAAAACTGTGCACGCCTTTTTGATAGAGCCACTGGAAAATTTGGTCACTACGAAATGATTGTAGTTCCCAATCCTCGCAAAACTCCTGTAATTCAGCTTTAGTAAGGTCTTTAAGGTTTACTTTTTCGGAAATATCTTTTTCTGTATTCATAACCCCAAAGATACAAATAGTATGGCAAGGTTGTTAATTGAATGAATATGAAAATTTTATTCGGTTATAACAGGAGTTATATTGCAGAGTGTTGTGCAGACAGGTATATATTCTTATTAATCTTCAGGATAGTACGCTTTAGCGGCACTTAAGAGTACATCTGAATCAATACGGGTTTTGTAATTTGGGTTCACATATTGAAATGTAATCAGCCCATCGGGATTAATAAGATAAACTGCTGGAGCAGGAAGCAGATGGTGATCATAGCCGGAGTTTTTCTCAAGATCAATCCCAGCTTCTTTGTACCGTTGAACGGTTTTGTCATCCACTTTAAAAGCCAACCCAAAGGCTTTGGTAAGGTTCATTGGGCTGTCTGAAAGTAGAGTATAATCAAGGTCGTGTTTACTAATACTCTTTTTTAATATTTCAGGACGGTCAGGACTTACAGCCATTATTTGGTATCCCATATCCACGAGTTTTTGTTCCACACGCTGGAGTTCAGCCAAATGTTTATTGCAATAGGGGCACCAGCCACCACGGTAAAAAATGAGTACGGTAGGTTTTTGACTAATTATCTTTTTTAGCTCTATAGTTTCATCGTCAACTGTTTTGACCGAGGCATTGGGTATTGTGGTCCCTGTAAGAGCGGGTTCTACTTCAGAGGCTTCTGGAGCATAGGATGTTTGTGCATAAGTAGTAGAAGCAAACGTAAAGAGTAGAGAGCAAAGTGTAATTGTTTTTAAAAGTGATTTCATAAGCGAATTATTGTTGGAGTTTAATAATAGAGTGGGTGGGAGTATTATTTCTTACTAAAAAAGGATGCCCGATAAAGGGCATCCCCAAATAACTATAATATGAAATTAGTTATTGAGTGTAGCATTTAACTCAATATTGACGCCGGCCAAGGCTTTAGATACGGGACAGTTATTTTTGGCTCCCTCAGCATGTTCCTGAAAGGAATCGGCATCAATGCCTGGAATATTTGCTGTAACCTCGAGTGTGATAGTAGTAATGGCGGGGTCTCCATCTACCATCTCAAGAGAGACAGTCGCTTCGGTAGAAACTGACTCAGGATTAAAGCCGGCTTCTGCCAGAACGCCCGAGAGTGCCATAGAATAGCAGCCGGCGTGCGCGGCACCGATTAATTCTTCGGGATTGGTACCTGATCCATTTTCGAACCGGGATTTAAAGGAGTAGTTACCCTTATAGGCACCGCTCCCGAAAGCCATTTCTCCATTTCCACTATTAAGGTCACCATTCCAACGAGCATTTGCTTTTCTTTTTGGCATAATTAAATAATATTTTATTGAAAAATTTCAAGTCAGATTTGATAACATGCATAGTTTAAAAGACATTCCGAAATGTTAGTTTTAAAAAATGTTTTTTTTGATCTGGCAGAATAAAAGTTTCTTTATCTTTCTTGGGTGAATGAACGTTTTATACTGGTAATCTATTAAGAGGTATATTAATCAAGAAAAGTGCAATGACAACAAATTTAACTGAGATGAACATTAGTATTGAGCAAGCATACGATCAGCTGATAGATAAACTGCAGGGCTGGTTAAATGCAACAATTGAGATGCTTCCAAATTTGGTTCTTGCAGTTATTATCCTTGTGGCTTTCGTGATTTTAGGGAAGCTAATCCGGAAGATGGTAAATCGATTGCTCCATAAAGCGACTGACAACAAAACGATTATAGATCTGCTGGAAACCATCGCCGGTGTAATTATTGTGGGCATTGGGGTATTCATTGCCTTAGGAGTACTCCAGTTGCAGGGTACAGTAACCTCGCTTCTTGCCGGTGCCGGTATTGTCGGTTTGGCCATAGGTTTTGCGTTTCAGGATATTGCAGCGAATTTTATTTCTGGTGTTCTTCTTTCATTCCGACATCCGTTTGGCAAAGGTGATATCATTGAAAGTAACGACTACTATGGAACTGTACAGAAGATAAATCTGCGTAATACTTTGATTAAAACCCCGCAGGGGCAACTCGTCTATGTTCCCAATAAAGTGGTATACGAAAATCCATTTATAAATTATACGGCCAGTTATGAGCGTCGAATAGATTTGTCTTGTGGTGTTTCGTATGGTGATGATCTTGAGAAAGCCAAAAAGCTTGCTATTGAAGCGGTGGAAAGTCTAGATAATTATGACAATAGTAGAGAGGTAGAACTATATTATGAAGAGTTTGGGGGGAGCTCAATAAATTTTAGTATTCGGTTTTGGGTCGATTTTCGTCAAAACAGTGATTTTCTATCTGCAAGAAGTGATGCCATCATGGCGATTACCAAGAAGTTTGATGAGCATGATATCATGATTCCATTCCCTATTCGCACTCTTGACTTTGGAATTCGCGGGGGAGAAAAGTTGAATACTGTGCTGGGCGACGGGAAGCAATCAACGCAGGAGGATAATTGAGATATTATTTGTAAGCCTGGTCATATTACTTAAAATCGAGGATTGACAATATTGTTGTAGATAGATCCAAAAGAGTATTCAATACCGATTGAACCGCGATAGGAATAAGAGGTGCTCTGCTGGCGTAGATTCAGCAGTTGTTCTGCGTCAGATATATTACCTTTAGGGATCGAAAGCTGGTCATTAATCAGTGAGTACCTGCCCGAGAGGCTTAGCTCTAACCCTCGAAATATACGAAAGTCAAGTTCAAGGTTAAGGTCAAGTCGGTTTTTACTGAGGTCTTGAAGATAGGTAGAGGCGTTTACTCGTCCTTCAATTTCTCCCCATGGTTGGGTAAAATCCATTCGACCTCGCAGCTGAGGACGGATGAGAAAGTCAGTCTTTTTATTGAAGATAGTTTCTTTTTTGTAGTTAAAGTAACCGGCTGACATTACATACATAAAGCTTATTCGGCGTTCAGCATATTCTTCGTAGGGGAAGATATTATACTCAATAGCAGGACTGCCAGAAATGTTAAAGTCAATGTTATTACGGCTTGATGAAAAGGATTCGCCAAGTATACCTAAGGACCAATGGTCTGATAAGCTTTTAACAATAGAACTTTCAAAACGTTGCCCCCGGGTTACAAAAATATCAGTAACTTCGTTACCCAATGAGTCGGTAGATGTGAAGGTTCTTCTGTTATAATCATAGTCATACTCAATGTTTACTTTCCAATTTTTAGTCACGTGATCTGCTGATGCACCCATCGAAATAAATAGGTTTTTTCTACTTTCTTCTCCATTAAAAAAGCTTCTTCCATCCAGCTCAAATACCCAATAATTCCATTTATCAGATTGGGCAGATTCCTGGGGTGCAGACTCGCCATCTCCTGCATAGGTAATATCGAGATTATCTAATACAGAACTGTTTGATAAGTAGGGTAGAAGCCCAACTTTTATTTTTTTAACTAAACCTTTGCGTTCTTCGTCTTCGGTATCAGATTTTAGAGAAGTATACTTTAGGTTTTGATCTTGTGAATCTAAATTTTCACGTCCAATATAACGTAAAGTATATTCAGTGCCTCCGCTACCTGTGCGTTGTTTAGAAATTAAGAGATGTACTTGGGAATCTTCCTTATCACGTACATAATTAACAAAGTTGATGTTATCCCGAATATATGAGCGGTCGCATCGATTACAATCTAGGAATACTTTGACTGTTCTATCTATAGTGCCATTTACCTGGCCAAAAGTTTCTAAAGGAAGAGCAATGAGTAAAAAGATACCGATGAAACTGTATTTGTTGTATGCCATTATATGGATTGGAATCAATTTTATTATTTCAGTATAGGCCTAGAACACTGAGCTATAATTAAGATTTTTTAAACTTAAGGGCTAGCTGATGAGTGCAAAAGTTTTTAAAAAGGAGGGGATAAGTATTAAAAAAGGTTACAGATGTACTTACCATAAAAAATCCCCTGCCTGGATTTGTGTCCAAACAGGGGTAAGTAAATAATCGTTCTATTTTTTTACTTAAGGTGTTCGAGTAGATAGTTAGTATATGTTTCGTAGAGCAGATAGTAGCTGGCCGTATTAAAAGCAACACCGTGCGCACCCGGTGGATAGATCCGTAAGTCCACATCTTTACCATTGCTGGTAAGGGCAGTCATGAGCTGCATCGTATTTTGAACATGTACGTTTTCATCCATAGTAGAATGTGAGAGCAACAGCTTTCCTTTGAGGTCACTGGCATGGGTTACTGAGGCACTTTTTTTATAGCCTTCCTTATTGTTTTTCATGAGTCCCATATATCGCTCGGTATAAATACTGTCATATAGTCGCCAATCGGTTACAGGTGCTGTAGAGATGCCAGCCGCAAACACATCAGGATGGGTAAACAAGGTGTAGCTTGTCATATAACCACCGTAGCTGTGACCACGAATTGCCATGTTGTTACCATCCACCCAGTCTTTTTTGGCCATATACTCTGCTGTTTCAGCAAAATCTTTAGCTTCATATTTGCCCAGCTGTTTGTAAACAACTTTTTCGAAGTCGGAGCCGTATCCGCCACTACCTCGGTTATTGACATTAACGATGACAAATCCTTTTTGAGCAAGATATTGGTTCCACCCGCTGGATTCCCAAGAATTATATACTCCTTGAGCCCCGGGACCTCCATAGATATTTAAAACCAATGGATAGCTTTTTGTGGGGTCAAAGTTGAAAGGTTTAATTATATAGCCATCAAGCTTTTGCCCGTCAGATGTGGTAAAAGAGAAAAGTTCTCGGGGAGAGTAAGCATGAGAGTCGGTAAATTCTTCTACCGGAACATTATCTTCTAAGACCTCAAGTTTACCGTCCATAGTGTTCCAAAGTTCAACTTGGGTAGGAGTAGAAATGTTAGAATAGCGATTGATGAAATATTTGCCGTTAGAACCCATACTAATGTTGTGGCGCCCTTCAACCTTAGTATGTTTCATTTTATTCCGCCCGTTAAAGTTCACTGAATAGAGGTGACGCTGTAACGGAGATTCTTCTGTAGAGTTATAGTAAATACGGTTATTACGGTAATCCACGGTGTGTACATAGGTGACTTCCCAATTTCCTTTAGTAACTTGGTTTTTTACTTCACCATCGTAACCGTAGCGATAGATGTGGCTCCAGCCATCACGATCAGAGATCCAGAAAAACTCTTCACTGTCTTTCGGGAAGAAAAACAGGTGATTAATACCCGCAAAGAAATCAAACACATCAATCCATTTGTCAGAAGTTTCTTCCATAACCAACCGACTGTTACCGGAATTGATGTCGCTGAATGATAACTTTAAATTTGTTTGGGCACGATTAAGGTGCACAATAGCTAGTTTATCATTTTTTGATGTCCAATACAGGCGGGGAATATATCCTCCCTCCGGGGTTTCCAGCCACTGTTGTTCGGAAGTTTCAACATTAACAACTCCAATTTTTACTTTAGGGTTTTTATCGCCCACTTTTGGATAAGGAATCTTTTCATATTCCGGGTGTTGTCCTGAGTAATCAGTCATTTGAAAAATATTAACGTGACGTTCATCCGTTTGCCAGTAGGCAATATGTTTGCTGTCAGGTGACCAAACCCAAGCTTGAGCCAACCCAAACTCTTCTTCATATACCCATCCAAAACGTCCATTATAAAAATACTTGTCAGCGCTGTTGGTAAGTTGGGTTTCTTGTTCTGCTTGTAAATCATAAACGAATAGATCGCCTTCACGCTCATAACCGATTTTTTGTCCATCAGGGGAGAGTTCAGCCGTACGAGCATCTTCAACCAGCAGTTCCAGTGATCCTTTTTCTACAGAATATAGATAGTAATCTGAGATACCTGAATGGCGATAAACCGGACGAAAATTAGACTTGAAAACCAAGTACTTGGAATCTTTTGACCATTGAAAAGAGGAATATTCAAATGTCTTTTCGGAGTCAGGGAAAGTATGTTCTGTATTGTTAAATATCAGTTCATCCTTTTTAGTAGCCGGATCGTAGGCCCGGATCTCCATACTTTCTGTTTCTTGGTTGTATTGCATATAGGAGTAACGATTTCCGTTGTCAATCCAATTGACATTACGAGGACCGTTAGAACCACTGAGTTGCCTACTTTTTGAGAGGGCTTCTTTAACACTTGAATATTCTTTTTTCTCTTGACCAAAAGCTTGCTGTTGGAAAAGGAATCCTCCAACAAGCAGGCTAAAGAACAAAAGTTTACATACTGTTTTTAATGTGTTCATTATCATAAATGTCTGTTGTAGGTAATTCTTTGAATAGGTTGAAGTAATCAAATTATAGACGGTGGGGCAAATGATTTTTTAACCGATAAGCACTTGAAAGACAATCATCAGTGCTATCGCAAGGGTAATGGTAGTAGCAACAGTTGAACTATCGGAATCCTCGAGCGCGTCGGGGATAAGTTCAGCAAAAACCATCCATATCATGGCACCACCGGCAAAACCCAGCCCCATAGGCAAGTAGGTGCGAAAAATTTCGATAAAGAGAAAAGCGGGTACGGCCATCAAGGGTTGGGGCAGGCTTGAAAAGATACTCCACCACATCGCTTTAAGTGGGGATGTACCGCGCGGTATTAAGACAAGGCAAATGGCCAGGCCCTCAGGAATATTATGAACGGCAATAGCAGTGGTGATAAATACTCCAAGGTCCAGACCACCGCTAAAAGAAACACCCACACTAACACCTTCTGTAAAGGAGTGAAGGGTCATAATACCGACAATTAATAACATCTTGGTACTGTCGGCCTGTTTTATATTCTTTATCCCAAATTGGTCTTCATATCCATTCAATATTTTTTGGCTAAAGAAGATAAATGCGAGTCCAATGAGTATACCAAAAAAGGTAAACCAGAGATCATAGTTGAGGCCTTCATAGATAAGTCCAAAGCTTGCAGCCAGCATAAGACCTGATGCAATAGCATTGGAGATACCAAGCCAGCTGGCCGTCAGCTTTTTAAAAAAGAAAAAGGGAATAGCTCCTAAACCCGTTGCTACCGCAGTTACCAGGGCATAAAGGAATACGTCTGTTGCCGGGTGTTGTAGTAATTCACTCATCATAATTCGCTGTTTAAGAAAGGGAATATAAATAGTGGAAATTGCATATCCACCTTCTTACAAGTATTTAGAATGATTACATATGCTACTTCACAACGGGGTGATGAGTAGTGATTGGATTAGTCTGTTAGGTCAGCGATAACGCGATCCATTTTATTTTCCAACCTCTGGGTCACTTCATCAAATTCAGCCCTGTTCTCAAGGTTTGTGTTTACACTGCAGTAGAACTTTATCTTTGGTTCTGTACCTGAGGGGCGGACTGATACAATAGTACCATCTTCGGTAAAAAACTGAAGGACATTAGAAGTTGGAAGGTCAATTGTTTCTGTTTCTCTTGATCTGAGATCTTTCGCTTTCTGCATTTTATAATCTTTAACCATAACAATTTCTGAACCGTCAAGAGAAGCAGGAGGGTTCTCACGATAATCTTTTAACATTTGCTGGATCTCTTCGGCTCCTTTACGTCCACGTTTATAGATAGAGACCAATCGTTCGCGGTAATATCCGTGTTGGATATACATATCCAGCAGGGATTCAAATAAACTACTCCCCTTATCTTTATAATAAGCAGTCATCTCAGCTATGATAGCAGCAGAGACAACAGCATCTTTATCACGCACGTGTTCACCAATAAGGTAGCCATAGCTTTCCTCGCCACCGGCAATGAACTGTTTTTTTCCTTCCAGCTCTGTAATAAGTTCTCCAATATACTTGAAGCCGGTGAGCGTATTATAGCAATCTACCCCATACTGTTCCGCAATGTGATCGATGAGGTAGGAGGTTACAATAGTTTTTACTACATACTCATCACCGGAGAGTTTGCCTGCTTCTTTCCAGGCATTAAGCATATAGTTAATGATAAGTGTCCCCGTTTGGTTACCGTTTAGGAGCACCCATTCTCCGTGATTATCTTTCACAGCTATACCCACGCGATCAGCATCGGGGTCGGTACCCATTACGAGTTCCGCATCAATATCTTTTGCCTTTTCCAGGGCCATAGAGAGCGCTTCCTCTTCTTCCGGATTCGGATATTCTACTGTTGGAAAATCTCCGTCGAAGCTCATCTGTTCTTCAACAAGAGTAACATTTTCAAATCCATATCGCTTAAGGGCAGGGGGCACCATTACTCCGGAAGTGCCGTGGATAGGAGAGAATACAATACTCAAATCTTTTTGACGGGCAATGGCATCATGTGAAATTGAAAGTTCAGTAATGGCGGCAAGGTATTTTTCATCGATTGATTCGCCGACCATCTCAATATAGTTCTCATCACCATTAAAATTGATTTCGTCAATATTATCAATCTTTTGTACTTCCTGAATCACTGCCTTGTCTTCGGGAGATACCAACTGGCAGCCATTGGCATCATATGCTTTATATCCATTGTACTCTTTGGGATTATGGGAGGCCGTTAACATAACGCCTGCCTGACAGTCAAGTTCACGGATCGCAAAGGATAGTTCAGGGGTAGGGCGCAGACCATCAAAAAGATAAACATAGATGCCGTTAGCAGAAAAGATATCAGCAACAGTTTTGGCAAGTGACTGCGAATTGTTACGACAGTCATATGCAATAGCTACTTTAATTTCATTGTCTGGATATTTCTTTTTCAGATAATTGCTTAGCCCTTGGGTAGCCATTCCAAAGGTATATTTATTGACCCTGTTAGAGCCAACGCCCATGATACCGCGCAGGCCGCCAGTACCAAACTCAAGATTCCTATAGAAGGCATCTGTTAACTCTTCATATTTTCCGTTGTCCAGTTGCTGGCGGATTTTTTCCTTAGTGGCTTCATCATAATTCCCATTTAACCACTGATCAATTTTTTCTTGGATATCAGAGTCTAAAGCTTGCATAGGTAATTATTAAAATGTCTGAAATTATGCGTTTATTTGTGGCTTTTTTTGCCAATCTACTTTTTTGCTAATGAGCCAGATCCCGGCAATAATAAGAGGGACGCTAAGCCACTGACCCATATTGAAGATCCAGTCAGCGGCAAATGCAGCTTGTTCCATCTTTGTAAATTCGAGCAAAAAGCGTCCGCTAAATAGTATTGTTAAAAATAGGCCGAAGAGGGAACCTTCAGGCGGATTGTTATTGTAGTTTTTGTAGACTTTCCAGAGTATGGCAAAAACAACAATGCATAGCAGAGCTTCGTAAAGCATTGTTGGGTGGCGGGGAACCATATCAAGTCGTTGGAAGACGATACCCCATGCCATTTCAGTAGGTTCTCCAATAATTTCGGAGTTCATAAAGTTACCTGTTCGAATAAAGGCGCCTGCAATAGCTACTACTATAACTACGCGATCTGTCAACCACAGAAAGCTCATCTGCTTTTTTTTATTTACAAAAACGTAAAGCGCTAACAGTATGCCAATAGCAGCTCCATGGCTGGCTAATCCCCCATTCCAGACAGCCAAAATTTGGAAAGGGTACCGAAAGTAGAATGATGGATCATAAAAGAGAACGTGTCCCAGCCGTGCTCCTACAACAGTAGCAATAATGACATACATGAAGAGTTGGTCTACCTCCAGGGGATTGCGACCGGCATGGATGAACATTTTTCGTGTGAGCCATATACCAACCACAAAAGAACCTGCAAAAAGCATGCTATACCAACGTAGCTGTATAGGACCAATTTCGCTGATAGTGGGGGATGGTAATATTAAAAACGCAAGCTGGCCTAAGACGAAAGAGCCGATGATGAGGCCAGTTAACTTAAGGGGATGAATTTCAGGCTCTTTATCCTCAGTTTGATTGTCGGGTGCAAGCCATTGGTATCCAAAATAGATGATTACAAAAGCAGCGAAAATGCCATACAAGGTAATTGGGAAAGGGAGATGAAATGTACCTAAATCAATAGCTACAGGATCTGCATTCCAAACCAGATGATCAGAATTTTGCATTGGTTAAGTAAATAATAGGGAGTGAGCTAAATTGGCTGCCCGCTCTTGGTATTAAAATTAGTAGTCTTTTTATAAAATAACTCGTAATAATGAGGCAGAAATATATAGTTTCTGAATAGATTGGTAAACATTTTTCCTCTCTTTTTAAGAATGTGTATTGTATGGGTAATATGTACCAATTAAAGTAATTATTATCATTGTAAAAACTACTTGATAATTACTGTATAGGTCTCAAAAGCATGAACGGGACGCTCACGCTATTTTTCGTGTTTGGTTCCAAAAGGAAAGCTGACTTGTGAAAAGGCAGCGTATTTATACCTATTTGGGAAAGAGGGATCTAATGTAGTAATACTACTATTTTTTGATCTTAAAGTCGGTACCCTCCGGGCCATCCATTAGCTTAATACCCATTTTCTCCAAACGGTCACGGATCGCATCTGAAAGTTCGAAGTTTTTCTTATGGCGTGCCTCATTACGGAAATCGATAAGTAATTCAATAAGTTGTTCTGTCTTATCATCTGTTGTAGAAACTTGTTCTTTTTTTGGCCATAAACCCAGAACTCCGTCTACAAAAGTATGCAGGAATTGACTGATCTCCTCGATATTAGCGGGAATATTACCACTGTTGATATCCTTGCGAATTGTTTTCAATTCTTCAAAAAGTACGGCAATAGCTTGTGCGGTATTGAAGTCATCATTTAACTTGCTTTCCAGCAACGTTCGCAATGACTCAAGGTCATAAGAGGAATCTCCAGCATCTTCTAGCTTTGCTTGATCAATAGTTTGAACCATCTCTTGTAGACTGCGCAGCCCATTTTCAGCACCTGAAAGTGCATCTTCAGAAAAATCGGTAGTACTGCGGTAATGGCTTTGAAGCAAAAAGAACCGAATAATTTGTGGATCCCATGCGCGAGAAAGAAGCTCGTGGTCACCTGAGAAAAATTGATGCAGCGAAATTGCATTACCCAGCGATTTGCCCATCTTTTGCCCCTCAAGCGTTACCATATTGTTGTGCATCCAATAGTTTGCAAAAGGTTTGTTATGGGCTCCCTCGCTTTGGGCAATTTCGCATTCGTGGTGGGGGAATTGATTGTCCATGCCGCCACCGTGGATATCAAAATGTTCACCCAGGTATTTTGTTGACATTGCCGAACATTCTACGTGCCAGCCGGGATAGCCCATTCCCCATGGGGAAGGCCACTTCATAATATGTCCGTCATCGGCTTTTTTCCAGAGTGCAAAATCTTCAGGTGATCGTTTGTCATTGGCCGTTTCAATACGGCTTCCACTTTCCTGTTCCTCAATATCGCGGCCACTAAGTTTTCCATACTCTTCATCAGAAGAAACGTCAAAGTATACGTTCCCATCGGTTTCATAAGCATGTCCATTATCGATTAGCTTTTCGACCATCTGGATCTGCTCAATGATATGTCCGGTTGCGCGAGGAGAAATGTCAGGGCGCTGTACACCTAACGCATCCATATCCCGGAAATAGTTGTAGGTGTACTTTTCGGCAATTTCCATAGGTTCAAGTTGCTCAATAGCAGCTTGTTTCTCGAGTTTGTCTTCGCCCTGGTCAGCATCATCAGTGAGATGCCCCACATCCGTAATATTTTGTACATAACGCACTTGGTAGTCGAGATAACGCAAGTAGCGGATTACTACATCAAAAGAGACATAACTTTTAGCGTGTCCCAAGTGGGGGTCGCCGTAGACTGTTGGGCCGCACACGTAAATACCGACAAAGCCCTCTTTGATAGGTTCAAACTTTTCCTTTTCACGACTAAGCGTATTATATATATGTAGTGTATCCATTTAATATGGGTGACTCTGGTTTTCTCACTAAATTTATTGAACACTAAGATAAAGCTTAGAGTGAATAGTTTACAACATGTATTTACAATTAGAAGTTGAGTAGGCTATTGTTGGTTCCATTTAAAAAAAATGAATCGGAATTACCCATCAAATAATTTTTTAAGGGCATTGCCCGCTTTGTTTTTTAAGAATTCTTTGATAATTGGGGTAATCGCTTTTTCGTCAGGTGTAACAACGGGCTTAGTCTGAGTGCCTCGCACCCGTAGCGGGACCATAATAGTACCGTTTTCTTGGGTAAGCGCGGTAGCTGCTTGTTTACTGATAACCGAAGCAATGGCTCCTTTGAATCGTTCGGGCAAGAAGAGTTTTAGCTGATAATTAATTTTGCCCGTCTGCATATGTTGCGTGCCATTCATTTCGGCCCCGATATTGCCACTGGTAAGGCGGAGGTCTTTAATCGTAAAAACATTGTCTTTTAGTGTATAGGTGCTTTGCCACTTATCCAGGGCAATATTTCTTAACTCATCGGCTTTCAAAAAAACCGCAATTTTATTTTGCAGTGGATGACCTTTGAGGCGTGCTTTGGTCATCCCGAAGTCTCCTTCCATCGTAGAAGTTTTCATAACGGGCTGCAGGTATACATCAAGCTCTGAGGAATAGTTCACCTGAGCCGTAAACGCTCCTGAAATATATTTGTGGAACTTGCTGTCTTCTCCCAATATGGGATATTCGCGAAAAAATGATTTAGATTGCAGGCTGTCCAGCGAACCGCTAAACGTAAGCTCCGTGCGGTCAGGTTGGGGAACATCCCAGGTAAAAGAACCATTAGCTTCTCCATCAAAAAGCTGTACCGATGCTCTTTCAAGTTTTATTTGCTTTGGAGTTGTGGAAGCACGGGCTTTTAGGTTTTTCATAGAAATACCAGTTACTACAAGTTCAGAAATATCAGCTGTTACCGAACTGTTTAGATCAGGAAGGTGAATAGGTGTTTTTTCTGTGCTCGAAGTATCTTCCCAGTTAATCAGTTCATCAACATTAAGCAGTTTACTTTTATAAGAACCCGTTAAGTTTGGGGTAGTGCTGCGATCTTTTTCAGCTTTCAGGTATTCCATATGATTCTTGAGCGACCCGCCCAGTTTAAAGTCAGAGGACCCAAGATTGAATTGGAGCGCATTTAAAGCAACAGTTTGGGGATCAAAAGTGAGCTCGCCATTTAATTTTTTCAGGGGTTGAACCATCGCATCACCATTCATATTGACATCTGAGACAGTCATAGTACCGTCAAAATGCATTTCTGCCGATTTCGTTACAGGTCCTGAAGCAGTCAGGTTTAGCTTGGTTTTTCCAGTTAGTTCAGTGATTGTTGGCTTAAGATCATAGTAATTGGTGATTTCTGATAAATTGGCATTGCCATTGAGTTGAAGGTTAATGATACGATCTTCGGCCAGGTAATTTTTGATAGACCCTGACAGCGAGAGGTTGTTATCACCAGTTTTGATACGGGCTTCAGAAATAGAAAGCGTTGGGCCGTCTAGTTTAGAATCGAAAGCAATTTCTTGCAAAGGAGTGCCCAGTGATTTATGCTCAATATACCCATTAGCAAGGCTGATAGTGCCGGACTGTACGGCTTGTTCAAGTCGGTCTGCTTTCCCTTTTAATGTGGCATTGGCAGTTAGCTGGCCGCGCATTTCCAGAGTATCCTCATCAATAGGGTAGAACTCTTTGATGGTTGATAAATCAAATTGTAGCTCTGTGTTCAGATCTACTGTTCGTTCTACTTCCTTTAATGGCTGGTTGATAACTCCCTGCATCGAAAAAGTATTTGAAGCAGTCTCAAGAGCCATGTTGTTGATTGTTATTTTGGTATGGTTTGCCTGAGCATCAATGGCGATGTTCTCAATCGCTTTAGGAACCTCGGTATATTTGAGACGGCCATTTGTAAGTTTTGTAAAAGCATCGAAAGTAGCTTTTTCGGGCTTTGCTCTATTACCACTGGCCTTGCCTTTCACAGTCAGCTTTCCACTAAGTTCTTGAATATCAAACTGACTGATATCATAAAACTGACTTACTGTTGCCAGGTTGATATTGCCATCAAAGTCAATGGAAAAATCGCCATTCTCATTAAGAGGGTTAGTGAGTTCTCCTTTGGCAGAAAAGTTATTTTCTCCTGCCCGGGCGTTCAATCTAGTAAGTGTAACCAAATTGTTATTTGCTTGAGCAGTAAACTGAATTTCCTTAATAGGTTGAGGCAGCTCCGGGTTTTTAAGGTAACCGTTGCTTACCTGCATATTAAGATTGAATTGGGGGAGCTCGTCAGCTATTAGCGGTCCCTTTATAGTACCATCTATAGCCAGAGAACCTTTAGTTTCAAGCCCTTCAACATATTCTTCATATTCCGGGGGTACCAACCTAAGGAGCTCGCCAAAATTTTCTGATGACGAGCTTATAGAGAGATCTGTACTTAATGTATTACTCCAGTCCGTTATGGTCCCTGACAAATTAAGGGCTAGGCCGCGTATAGAAAGGGTACCGCTTTGAAGGTTTAGTTTTTCTTCGGAAAGGTTAATTGTTGACTGCTGTTGGAGGGTGAGGGGTAAGTCGTTTAGATAACGATTTTCTCCGACCGTAGCAGAAAAACCGCCTATCTGCAGGTCAATAGTACTTTCAATCGTGTCGGCATAACGAAGAGAAATATCTGCGCTGAGATCATTAATGAAAGCGTTGGTATTTGAGGTTGAATCCCGATACGTGAATTGAGCACCCGATACTTGTAGCGAAGGTATATTGACTGCCAAGCCAGCAGAATTATCTTGGGAACTTCCCTCGTTACTCATCAGAAAGTCAATATTTGTGCTGCTGTCAGGGTGAACAATATAGGTAAATGCCGGCTTTTCAACACTCAGGTTTGCAATCTCTACTTGGTCGCCCAAAAGGGAGAATAACTTCACTGATATTATAAGTTCATCAACTGATAGTAGGGTATCTGATTCTGTTGCCCCCGGAATACTCATTTTTTGGATGCTAATACCCGGTTGAGGAAAAGAGCTGAAAAAGGTGAGTGACATCGATTCAACATTAACCGTACGCCCAACGGCATTATTAAGTTGGGGCATCACCGTGCTTTTAAGGCGTTCATCCGTAAAATAAATACTGAGGCCTACAGCTGTTAAAATGATAATAACCAGAAAGCCTGCTACAACTTTTAAGAATGTTTTCATAAACTCTCCATTGATCAGTTTTATATGATGAGATATAATTATATGCTACTTAATAGTACAATAAAAATCGATTTTATTGCTACAAGTTCCTTATGTTATAAAATAACGCTAATTAGTTGCTATAATACTGATTAACTATGTTGAATTGGGGATCCGGAGCTAATAATCCAAAATTTAAACGCCGCCGAGAACGGTTAGTCGAAACGTTGGCAGATAAAGGTATTGAAGACCCACGGGTATTGGAAGCTTTTAGTATCGTACCTCGGCATGTGTTTGTAGATACTGCTCTTCAAGATCGAGCCTACAAAGATACGGCTCTTCCTATTGGTAAAGAGCAAACTATTTCACAGCCTTTTACTGTGGCCAGCCAGACAGAACTGCTTGAAGTACAACCGGGCGAGAAAGTATTAGAGATTGGTACTGGTTCGGGCTACCAAGCCGCAATATTATGCGAACTTGGAGCCGAAGTGTATACTGTTGAGCGCCATAAGAAGCTCTACGAAAAGGCACGTACTACTCTAAAAAATCTCGGTTATTCTATTCGGGCAAAACTGGGTGATGGCACCTTGGGTTGGTCAGCTTATGCTCCTTATGATGCTATTGTTGTTACAGCCGGTGCCCCGGTAGTTCCTGAAGACTTGGTAGGGCAATTAGCACTAAACGGTCGATTGGTAGTGCCTGTGGGTAATGAAAGTCGTCAAGAGATGGTCCGTATTATAAAGATACGCGAAGATGAATATGAGGAAGAACATTACAGTGATTTTAAATTTGTACCGCTCATTGGCAAAAAAGGTTGGCAGAAGTAATTAGGAATTTGAAATGATCAATGAAAAACTGGTCTCCTTGCTATATCTTTCAACGATTTTAATTCCTAATTCCTAACTCTTATTTCCTTTGTCTAAAACTGATCAATCCAACTCCACTTCTAAAGCACAATCCTGGAAGGAGTATCCTTTTCTATTATTAAAAGGTTTTCTGATGGGCTCTGCTGATATTGTGCCCGGCGTAAGCGGTGGAACAATGGCCCTTATCGTAGGTATTTATACGCGTCTTATTGATGCCATTAAAAGTTTTGACACTGATTTCTTTAAGCAGCTGTTTACCCTTAGACTCAAAGAAGCATTTGAGGGGGTGGATTGGCGTTTTATGGGAGTTTTGCTGGCAGGGATGTTTGCGGCTGTACTCTTTTTTACGAAAGTCGTTCCCCTGCAGGTTTATATGTTCACCGATCCGGAACTTATTTATGGACTTTTCTTTGGATTGATTGTCGGCTCAATTGTTATTCTAATAAATGCGATAGAAAATTTTGGGTGGATTCATGCTTTGCTGATACTGGTTGGAGCCGTCATCGGTTTCTGGGTAGTTACCTTGGTACCTGCTGACACCCCCGATTCCTCGTTATATGTGTTTCTAAGTGGGTCTGTAGCCATATGTGCAATGATTTTGCCGGGTATTTCGGGCTCCTATATTTTGCTCATTCTCCGGAAATATGATTATATACTTAGCCAGATAGGAAGTCTCGGAACAGCTGATACCTCAATGGCTTTGTTTGCTTTGGCCCCTTTTGTAGCTGGGGCAGTTTGCGGGCTTATGCTTTTTTCGCGGCTCTTATCTTGGTTGTTAAATCGATATGAGGCAAAGACTCTTGCGGTATTGATTGGTTTTTTGATTGGCTCGTTGTACGTTATTTGGCCTTATCAAAACCGGATGTACAAAGAGATTGTGACTAAGAAAAAAGTGGTTGAATACACCAGTCCCAAAGTTGTTGAGTTGCGAAATAATCCCCCTTCCGAAAATCGCCCGGAGTATCAGCGAATAGGAGAAGTACAGAACCCTGAAGCAACTTCTGATGAACTTAAAAAAGTGGTATTACTTACGGTTAAGAAGAAATTGATTAAGAGTGATCCTTATATCCCATATGCAACGGACAAAGGTGCCCGAACACCACATTTTTGGGATGGAATAATCGGGATAATTATCGGACTTTTAATGGTTCTGGGACTTGATTCTTTACGCGCGAAAGGATAATCTTCAGTAAAGAAAAAGAGACTAAATTGTCTTTTTTATAAAAAGCCATTAAGCCGGTATCATCATGAAGCAGATAAATAAAATATTAGTACCTACAGATTTCTCAGTTAACTCAGTAATTGCTTACCAGCATGCCCAACAAATAGCAGCAAAGTTTGGGGCAAAAATTGATCTTATCCATGTAATACCCACTCTAAAGTATTTCAACGATAGTATTGCACAACTGGGAGCACCAATTAGCATGGATTCTGATATCTATCCCAAAGTACAGGAACAGACTTCACAGAAGCTCAATGAGCAGATGGAGCTGAATATTGCAGAAGAGTACAGGGGAGAGGTCCTTCGGCCGATCCATAGGAGAGCGTCTTCAAAAATATGTGAAGTCGCAAGCGATGGGCAATATGATTTAATTGTAATGGCCTCCAAGGGGGGGCATGGCACTCCATTACTACGAGGGTCCACAACCGAAAAGATTATCCGACATTCAAAAGTACCGGTATTTACGGTTGATGATAGCCTGGATGTTGAGGGTTTGCGGCAGATACTCATTCCAACAGATGGATCTGCTCTCTCTTTTTCTGCCTTAGTTCTTGCATTACCACTGGCCGAAATTTATGAGGCTGAGATTACTCTTTTTCATGCTATTGAACTGTATGGCGATCCCATGCAGGATGTGATGGGGCGTCCAGAACAGTCTGACGAGACCAATATTTATACCGCACTTATTGATAAATTGGAAACCTATCTTGAAAATAGTGATGAGGTTTCTTTAAATAGGTACGAAAGTGATTTTAAAGATCAATTAGTGATTTCAAAGGGAGCCTCAAGTCAAACGGTCAATCTAAAAACTGTGATAGAAAAGGGGGTTTCTGCTCATCTTGCTATCGAGGACTATGCCAGTGAGAATGCCGACCTCGTAGTTATGACTACTCACGGCCACAGCGGATTGGCACATTTCTTTTTGGGTTCAACTACCGAAAAGGTTTCACAGCATCTATCTATTCCGGTACTTACCGTCAAGCCGGCAAAGGAGAAATTGAAAGAAAAAACGAAAGCGTAGCATCATATTTGATATTTCCAGGGGGGGGCTTTACCAGACAGCATTTGCTGTCTGGTAAAAGGCAACGAACGATTTTTCTAGTCGTTTGTTCCGTTGTATTGTATCAGTGAAAAAATTTTTAACTGATGCATAGAAATAATATGTTTACTTTCATTCTTTAGGACTAAGAGTAGTTACTATGCCAGAACTTATTACAATACAAGAGCTTATGGATATGGGGCTGCCTCCGATAATAATATATGCAGCTCCGGTAATGTTTGCCCTTGTATTTATTGAGTGGGGATTAAGCGCATGGCGAAAATGGGATCTGTATGATACCAAAGACTTTTGGGCTTCTACAGCTATAGGGATAGGTAATATTATAGTTAGTTCAGCCACAAAGATCAGTATATTTGCATTGGTGCTGTTCTTTTATAACATGGTTCCTTGGCGGGTGCCACATACTTGGTGGTCGTATGTACTTTGCTTTATTCTGCTTGATTTCTGTCGCTATTGGGCACACCGTATAGCCCATGAACAAAGAATTTGGTGGGCTACCCATGTTCCACACCATTCCTCCGAAGAGTATAACTTTTCTGTTTCTTTTCGGTTATCGTGGGTGCAAGGCTTTAAGGTGATCTTTTTTTTACCGGTAGCACTAGCCGGTTTTCACCCTGTGGCATTTTTTATTTGTCACCAGATTGCGGTGCTTTACCAGTTTTGGATCCATACCGAACTTATCGATAAGCTTCCTCGCCCTATTGAGTTTATTTTTACCACCCCCTCGCATCATCGGGTGCACCACGCCAAAGATGATCATTACCTGGATAAAAATTATGGTTCGACCTTAATTATTTGGGATCGGATGTTTGGTACTTTTCAGCCGGAACTAAATACACCGAATTACGGCATTACCAAGCCCCCGGACTCCTACAACCCGGTCTATTTGGTATTTCATGAATTTATTGCCATCTGGAAAGATCTGAAGAAGGCTGAAGGGTGGAGAGATTGGCTGTTTATTCTATTTGCAAGTCCCGCCGAACAGGCTCGGGTAGCAAAAGAATCGGAAGGGAATAGGTCGGATAATGTCGCTTCTTTATCTTCAGCTGAAGCAGAGGAATAGGTGTCTATTACTGGGTAGAATCGGCCCAACTAATTTGAACTCCCCCTTGGCTGATGCTAGCAGTAGTAGTAAGTTTTACAATATTATTTGTACCGGTACCGGTTATGGTAACTGTTGATCCGGAGCCCGATATTTGATAGCTGCCATTTTCATTGGTGGGCTTGATTGAGCGAATATTAGCTTCTGAAATATCATCAAATGACTGGTTTCCTCCACCTATAGCTGCTGGCTTTTGATAGTAGGTTTGAGCGTCATTAATGACCAGTAGGATATCTTGCCGAATAGCAGATTTCCTAGATTCAGTCCGACTCTCGTTCATTGAATCTATTGCAATGACAGTACCAATCCCTACAATAACGACAACAAGTATAATAAGTAACAGTTGTTGTGCCATCATATTGTTTTTGAACCCCGTTTTATCCCCTTCCCTAACAACATTTGCTTTATATACTTTCTAAGTGCCAATTAAAAATGGGTAATATGTATAATTATCCGTATCTTTGCCCCGTTCTGGTGTTACTTTATCCCGCCTATTCGTTTAAACAGGTTCTCACATCCCTTCTCAGGTCTGTCGGCGCCTCAAGTTATGTACGGTTTTAGGATGGCAGCTTAGCATGCTGGTACTAAAGGTACATGTTGTAGCGTCAGGTAATTATCTAATACTCATTTTATTTATCTATATGACAGATTCGAATTTTAGCGATTTAAACCTAGCCCAGCCAATTCTTAAAGGGTTAGAAAGTATGGGCTTTGAAAGTCCAACCCCCGTTCAGGAAAAATGTATTCCTGCACTTTTAGAAGGAAAAGATGTAGTAGGACAAGCACAGACAGGAACCGGAAAAACAGCAGCATTTGGAATTCCTGTAGTTCAACAAACTGATGTTGACATTGCCAAAGTACAGACCATTATAATGTGCCCTACACGTGAATTGGCGATACAGGTTACCGGTGAGCTTATAAAGATTGGTAAGCATCTTGGCGGGCTTAACGTGATTCCTATTTATGGCGGGCAATCTATTTCTCGGCAGATTAAGGCATTGAAAAGAGGAGCGCATATTGTTGTAGGTACTCCCGGTCGTACGATTGATCACCTACGTCGCGGTACCATGAAACTTAATAACCTGAAGCGTGTTGTCTTTGACGAGGCGGATGAGATGTTGAATATGGGATTCCGTGATGATATGGAACAGATCTTGTCATATGCTGATGGGCCTGTACAGACGATTATGTTTTCTGCTACCATGTCTAAAGGTATTAAGAAGATTATGAAGCGGTATATGAATAATCCGCAGACGATTGCCATTGAACGAAAGAAGATGACTGCGCCTAATATTGAGCAATATAAAGTTGAGGTGCGAGATTCGGTACGAACAGAAGCTATTTGTCGGTTTTTGGATATCAACGGCTTTGCATTAGCATTGGTTTTTTGTAATACCAAACGGAAAACGGAAAAGGTGACTCGAGAGCTGCAATCTCGCGGTTATTCTTCTGATTTTATAAATGGAGACCTTAATCAGAATCAGCGTGACCGTGTGATGGCTAAGTTTCGATCTGGTGCTATTGATGTATTGGTGGGCACCGATGTTGCTGCTCGCGGACTTGATATCGATGATATTGAAGCCGTCTTTAATTATGACATTCCCCAAGACCCAGAGTATTATGTGCACCGTATTGGACGTACAGGGCGGGCCGGTCGTTCAGGTATGGCTATTACATTTACTACGCGAAACAAGCGAAAGCAGCTTCGCGCTATAGAGAAACAGATTAAAACTCAGTTAAATCCTTTGGAGATGCCAACTCCGGCCGATGTTCGAATCTCGAAACTCGACGGACTGATGGAAGAGATGGTAGAGGTGCTCGAAAAAGGAGACCTGCGTGATTATATCGAACAGATTGAAAGTTTTGTCGATGATCGTTTTACAACGATTGAAATTGCAGCAGCTCTGTTAAAGATGAATTCGGGCAAAAAAGAATCACAAGATGCAAGCCAACAGGCTAAGCAATATAACGATTCAGATATGATCAAGGTCTACTTCAACGTGGGTAAAAAGAACAATGTATATCCCGGTGATTTAGTCGGAGCTATTGCAGGTGAGTCTGGTATCCCCGGAAAAGTGATTGGAAATATCGATATTTTCCCCAAACATTCTTTCGTTGATGTTCCCGGAAAGTATGTAAACCAAGTGATTTCCGGAATGGATCATAACAGAGTAAAAGGGAAGAAAGTGCATGTGAAAGTTGCCTAATTGCTCTCAATTTTGACACTATAATATAAGCAGGTACTCAAAAAGAGTATCTGCTTTTTTATTTTCTGGATTCAACTGGTAAGGACAATCTGTAAGAAGATGTTCAGAAGTGTGACTTGAGGACTTCGGGAAAGTGGTTTGTATTTGTGTGGTAATGGTAAAATACAATCCAACCAACTCAGCAAAGAAGATCGTCATCAGATCAAAGCACTATTGGGTGCAGGCCATAATAAAACGCTGACCTGCGATAATCATAAGGTCTTTGCCATCATCAGAAAATACCCAATCAGTTTGGAGCTGATGTTTATTTTACGAGTATTGCCCGCTTAGTACAGAAAAATTATAATAAAAACATAGTTGGGTGATCAGGCACTTCCTTTTAAAAGAGACAGTAATTTACTTGTTGATTAGTTGCATAGACAACTATATATTGCATTAAACAAATGTAACAACAATATGGCTAAAGAAATACCTGAAATTCTGGATGATGCGATTGGTTTTAATATCTATCGTGTAGCACTACTGTTTCGAAATGAACTGCAGAATGCGCTATCCGAATATAGTCTTACGCCCGAGCAGTGGCAGGTAATGCAGACGCTGTGGTCAACAGATGAAGTGATGAACCAGAACGATATAGCACATTTAACTCTGAAGGATAAACATAATATATCTAGGATGTTGGTACGCATGGAAGACAACGGTTGGATTAAACGAAGCAGAGATCCTGAAGATGGCCGGGCATATATTATTGAGCTTACCAAACAGGCAAAATCGAAACGTGAAGAGGTAAGGGCTAAGCTATTGGGTCACTTTTCCAGCATTTTTGATGTAGCCGACGAGCAGGAGCTTGATCAGTTGCTCAAAACGTTGAAGAAATTCAGAGACCGTTTGAACGATAAACCAAAATAGGACAGCTATTTTTTATCAAAATAGTTGTCTATGCAACTAATAAATATATTATTATGAATCGATCAATAATTGTAACCATACATGCGGCAAGTAGCACAATCGCACTTTTTTTAATAGCAAGCTTTTTCATTTCTACTGTTATTGTTGAACTCTTAGGTACATTGCAGTATATACAATTGGTAAAACAGTATATTGTCTATGGACTCGTGATATTAGTACCTGCGATGGCAATATCTGGACTTTCCGGTAATAAATTGGGAGGTAGCAGTAAAGCGAAGCCCATTCAGCAGAAGAAGCAGAGAATGATACGCATTATGCTGCTGGGTTTAACTGTGCTTTTACCATCAGCAGTTGTTTTACATTACTTGGCTCAATCTACCGATTTCGGAGGGCTATTTTACAGTATCCAGCTCGTCGAATTTGTTGCAGGTGGTACAAACATATATTTGATGGCACAAAATATGAAGTCAGGTCTTATTCTAAGTGGTCGTATGCCCCAAAAGGTGCAATCTTGAATAGAAATTAGTCGTCAAAGCTTTGCTTTACTTGGTAAGTTTGGGAGCTGTAAGGTTTTAGTTGGTATGGGAATAGTTTTGATACGAGTGCATCGTGTTCAGGACTATCTGCCCATTTCCGCAGAAGGGGTTCATCTTCAAACCGTAATAAAAGTTGTGACTCGCTGGCTTCATCGATCTCTTCGATTATTTCAAGGGAAATAAATCCTTTAAAGTCGGATAGTATATCGGCTACTTCACTAACCCATTTACCAAAATACTCCTCACCTTGTTGGTTAAGAAAGTGTTTGATATGTACAATAATCATAATCTGAAATTTTATTTAATAACGAATTAATGATTCTGGGAAATAAGCAGTTAAGAAAAGATCTGTTGAATAATCTTTTTTGCTTCCTCAACTTCGGAATACTCAAAACATTTAATCGCAGGAGCACCGTTAATCATTGCTGAAAGTGCTTTATCTTTATCGGTTTGGTGTAAACAAAATACCTGTTTATCCATGGCAATAGCTTGGCCTATTTCATAACCAACTCCATGCGAAGGGGTAGTAACTTCTCCAATCAGAATATCAGCTTCTTTAAGCCACTTCATATCTTGTTGGTAAATTTGTTCGTCGGTAGGCTCATTGCTGATATTGGATGCCCCAACATGTTCAGTTAGTACATTCCCAAATTTTTTTAACTCATTGATGAGTTGATTATACAATGCAGCATCCTGTCGACCACCTCTGATTGAGCCGGAAAAATAGATATTCATTCAGTTAAAAAGCTAAAATTAAAGTTTGTTTCTTAAAGTTTATCAAACAATTCTAACAACTCCATTTACTCAGTTTTAGGTTCTCATCTTGCTATTTTAAAAATATAGCACTTAATTAGAATGCAAGTCAAAAGGGAGAGGATTAGTATAAGGGTTGTTCTGCTAAATCAAGAGTTATTAATTAAAAAACTGTTGTCATGTTCGGGATTGAAGCGTTAAATGTTGTTGTAGGCCTTATTTTCGTATACCTGTTGTTTAGTCTTTTTGTAAGTATTATCAATGAGATTTTAAGCAGTTTGTTACAGATCCGTGGGACAGAGCTTAAGTCTATTATTCAGAATATGGTATCCTCGGAGCTGGTAGATAAGATCTATGAAAACCCAAAGATACAAACATTTTTACGTAGAACCGGGAAGCTTAATTATGGTTCGAAGTCGTTTCTTGAAAAGCACCATCATGGAATATTACCGGATGAGATTCCTCCAGAAGATTTTACAAATGCATTAATAGAAACGATTAAAGAGGAGAAGGAAGATGATCAGACAATCTCCCAGTATTTAAAAAGTTTGGATACCCAATCGAGTGTGGGGCTCAACTATTTAGCAAGCCTGGCTGAGGAGGTAGAGCAGGATCTGAATGCCTTTGAGAAGGAGGTAAAGCAGTGGTATGACAAGGTGATGGGTTATGCTTCTGATTGGTACAAAAGAAAATTACGATGGATTTTAATTGCTTTGGGATTGGTTGTTGCTGTTGCATTTAATGTGGATTCCATATCTATATTCAAGACGCTGTCAGATAATCCACAGGCTAGACAGGCCCTTATAGCTCAGACTGAAGCATTTGTTGATGATTATGCAAATGAGAATGGACGTATTGTATTAAAAGAGGCAAGCGATTCAACAGTTATGATTTCTCATAAAACGATGCTGTCACAATCGTTAAATGAGCTGAAAAAAGATTTTCGAACGGACATTGATAATCGCTATTACAAGAGTGTTAAAAACGATATAAAAAAGAAGATGGCCGCAGAGGAAAATTGGCAGGATACTACTAGTGATGGCTATAAAGACCATTTGGTAGTAGCTGTAGAAGATTCACTGTATTTGATTGCACAAGATTCTTTGAAAGCCAAATATCCACAAGCAGTGGCAGTAGATTCTGCTTACAACAGACTAATGACTCTACAAGAGCAACAGATTAACAAAGCTGCCAGCACTCTGGGAATTGGTTGGGATACCAGTAAGCCACGGTGGGGCTTGCACTGGTATTCGATTATCGGTTGGCTCATAACAGCTCTGGCAATTAGCCTTGGGGCTCCATTTTGGTTTGATACGTTGAAAAAGGTAATCAACATTAAGAGTGAGATTACTAAGCAAAAGGGGGTTAAAAGATGAGTGGAACTAAAATTCGTGATGTTACCCGAGTTGTAAAAACGGATGAGGAGATCCCGATTCGAACTAAACTGCCTGAACGAGGGGGCGATTCAAATAAAAAAGGTGTTCTATATGCAGGTTTTGAGGTACAGGTAGCAGAAGAATGGAATGGGGAAGAGATAGAGGGTAATAACCTATGGTACCGTGATAAGAATGGAGACTTTTATTGGAGCGGTTGGTTTGAAGAGATAAAACAGGATTCAGAGATATCAATAGAAGGAGACCAAAGTATTGAACTCTCATGGTGGTTATCCGGCTTTGGTATTAAGGAGGTATGGGATGAAGGATATATGGGAGAAGGGGTATCTATAGCAGTATTGGATACGGGAATAGATATCGATCATCCCAATTTAAAACATAGCTTCAATCAAATTGATAGCTTTAATTTTTTATCACGGGATAAGGATGTGCAGGATTGGAATGGTCATGGTACCCACTGCAGCGGGATTATTGCCGCTAATGGAGTAAACAATGTGTGGGGAGTGGCTCCCAAGGCAAAAGTCATTTCAGGGAAAATTACCCGGTCTGTAATAAGTGGTATAAATTTGGATGTTTTGGCTGATGCTATCGAGTATTACAACGGGAAAGTAGATCTTATTTCAATTTCAGCGGGTGTTTCAAGAATAAATAAAAGAGTACGAGAAGCCATTGAGGCTTGTGAACAAACACTTATTGTCGCTGCTATAGGTAACTCGGAAACTCGCCGAAAAGGGGATTACCCAGCAGAGCATGAGTCGGTATTAGCAGTGGGAGCAGTAGATGAATTAGAAAAAATCACGGATTATACCATAAGGTCTAAAAATTTGGGAATTTGTGCTCCCGGTCATGAAATTTATTCTACTGCCCAAAAAGGAGGCTATAAAACAGATTCCGGTACGTCCATGGCTACCCCTTATGTATCCGGATTATTAGCATTGGCTAAAAGTAAAAGCCCACAAAAAAGTATGTCAGAGTTGTCAAACCTTCTTATCGAAACATGTGTGACAAAGCAAAGCGGGAACTATTCTTATGATATTATAAATTCAACTAAATTTATGGAGAGAGTGTAATGCGCAATTTAATAATTGTAATATCAATTCTATTTATTACTCTGCCACTATCTGCCCAATCTATTTATCAGGATGTACTACGGTTAGAAAAGTATGTTCAACAAACGGGAGTTGACATGAAAATGGATGTTTACAGAGGTGATTCTACATATGTTAGTATTCTTAAAAAGTATATCCCCGAAGAAAAGCGCGATAGTATCAATACCAATACCGATTTTCACTGGCACTTTAGAAAGAATGGTAACCGTTTTTTAAGTGCTTATTTTGATAGCTCGGGAACCACTAGCAATATTGATACTCCGGTTATTGCAGCAGAGGAAAAGAAGTTGTCTAAAGCTGTTGGGGGATTAAACGTATCTACCATCGCTGATGGGATCGCCAAGTTTTTAGTAGAACGGGCAAATGAGGAGTTGAGCATTGCCTTTTTTAGTCGATTCAAGAAAGAAATTAAAAAGAATGTCGAGTTAACCACGCTTTTCCCGACTAGTACAAGATTAATAGAGCGGTTAGATCCCTTACAGTATTCATATATGTTAAATGCGCTCAAAGAGGCGTTCCGGGATGATATTTCAAAACTGGTGGTGAATATTGAAGATCTTGTAGAGACCAAAAAATATCGGGAGCTGATTGCCAGTAATGAAGATCTGAAATTTATCTATCTGGCCATTGAGGCTAGCCAGATTGTTTACAAACTGTCAAAGGGATCACACCCCGCAGATGTTATTGATGGACTTGGTAAACATAAAAAGGTGGAAAAGGTTTCAACAAATCTGGCAAATGGTCTCAAAGTGGTTTCCCTACTTTCATCCAGTATTAGAGATTCTGCTGATGGCAGTGCCTATGTATCTGCCGGCGAGCTTAAAGAAAATATTTTTAATAACACGGTAAGTCGCGATTTATTTTTGGGCTTGCTTTACCAGCGTTCTCTTGGGATAACATTTGACAAAAAAGAGGAAAAGGGGATCCTGTCATTTGCCAAGGTAATTAAAAAAGTTGAGGGTAAAGTGGGTCAGTTTGAAACGGTATATACCAATCTTATCACCCATTATGAAGTGGTCCAAAAACACTTTAAGGAGGTTGGGGAAATACCCGTAACAGATAGGAGGTATCTGGATTATTATGAACTTTTTGTGACACTGCCCAATTTTATTGACTCCGGTTTTGACGAGATCGAACGGTTATTCGAGAGTGATTCTACTCAAATAAAAGACTACAGGGATAAGGTAGATCGCTATCTAATGGTTGCTCGAGAAGGGGGAGATATAATGAAGAATGTACGTAGTAAAAACTATGCTTCGGCTATTGTGAACCTGGTAGAAATCTATGATTATGCGATCGGGATAAAAGTAGATGCTATAAATAAATCCATGAAAGAGCTAATGGATAGCTATCAGCGTTGTGTTGATAAGATTGATAAATGTGAGGGTGAGGCTAATTATAAAGGAGTAAAAGAACGTATCGTTAGCCTTTTACAGGTTGAGACTCAACATTTTGACGGGATTACGTTCAGGGATCTGACTGATAGCAAGAAAAGTCGGAAGGAGTTTCGAAAAAAGGTCATCACATATTTCGAGGATAATGTATTTATTGATAAACAAATGGATACAAAGCTGATGAAATATGGAATATTCATGGCAAATGTAGCCAAAGCTGAAAATTCTGACCAAGTGCAGGCGGCTATCAAAGCGGCAGCCTTGCCGGCCGGTAGTTCCCGGATTAAGAGAGTATCTAAATGGAATTTATCTGTTAATGCCTATTTAGGAGGTTTTGGGGGAGGAGAAAGGCTTAGAGAAAATAACGATCTTAGTGGCACAGTTGGAGTGTTTGTTCCTATCGGGATTGCCTTAAGTAGAGGTTGGGGATATGGAAACGAAACCAGAAAGAGTGTGAATTCGATATCCCTTTTTATCAATGCCATAGATTTGGGGGCCCTTGCCAGTTATAGAATCAAAGATAAGGCAAAACAACTACCAGAATTTACTCTTGAAAATATTATTGCACCGGGGGCATATTTGGCATGGAATGTAGGGGGTACCCCACTGACTGTAATGGGAGGTGCGCAACTAGGCCCCCAACTACGAAAAATTGATACGGGCAGCCCCACGTTGACGAAGAGCAGTGCTTGGCGTTGGCAAGTGGCGGTTACTGTAGATATTCCATTATTCAATTTGGGCACTGCAACGTGGAACTAAATGCCTATTGGATGGTGCATTTTAGGGTATCGATAAACAACTAAGCCAATAAATTTATGGGTGATCAATTCGAAAAAAGGCGCGATGCTATCATTTATGTGCCGGCCTTGAGCAAAGAACATGGTAACGATTCTATTAATGCTATGGCCAATAGACTGGCAGCAGCCTTCGATCGAAATGCTGAGTCCGGGGAAGCAGAATTCTATATCAAAAAGGAGGCAAGGGAAGACTTTCGAGAATTTGATAGCCCTCGGTTTACGATTATACAAAAAGGAGATGAGGATATCCCTGTTGTGGATCTATATGAGCTTGATTATCGTGATTTATTGCTGTCCCCAATGAATGAGCGAAAGCCTGTTGTTCACTTGCTTTCAATACTATGGTCCTGTCTCGGAATGGTACCACGCCTTATTAAAGGAATGAAAAGAACCAGCAAGACAAGTTTAGAAAAATGGCAGGTATTTTATGGGTGGGCAATGGCTGGAACGGTATCAACATATTTTTTTCTTCTTCTTTTTGCTCTTGGAGCTACCCTCTCTGATTTCTCTGCTGTAATTCATGGGCCTCAAGCGAATACAGTCGCTCCAAAGACGGTGCCTGATATTACTTCGGGGATGGTTAAAATAGATTCTGTTGAAAGTGGTAATACTACTGTTGCTGATACAACAAAAAGTAAACTACAGGAGAAATCTATATATTCTGTTTTGAAGCGTTTATTTCTCTGGTTGCCAGTTCCGATAGTGATTGTGGTAGCCGCTCTTGGCTTGTTTTCGAAAGAGGATTTCAAGCAAATGATATCTGAGCTTGGAAAAGAGTTGGCTGCAGCAGAAAACTACCTGTCTGTGGATGAAAAGCGGAGTAAAATACGCGGGCAATTTGCAACTCTGCTGGAACATATTTCGGAAAAGGAAGGGGAGGGACTTCCCAAATACGATAATATACACCTGCTTTCATACAGCTTTGGTTCTATTATTGCCTTGGATTCTCTGTTCCCCAACGACAGCCCATTAGTACCGCGTTTCCAAATGGTTGATAGTTTAACAACAATAGGCACTCCCTACGATTTTATCAGTACCTATTGGCCTGAGTACTTTAACAGTCGAATGCAATACGATGGTGTTCCCCGGAATTGGATTAATATCTATATGAAATCTGATGTGTTTGGTTCCAATTTTACCGACTCGAAGACAGGAGAGACCTCAGGTATTGAATTCCATCCTGATTATTGTCTGGATGAAAAATCTTCAATAGCACCGAATGTCAATCGTTTGTCGGGACCGAACAGATCCCTAAAAGATTATGGTTGGTTCAATCGACTAAGGCTGATTGGGTTTAAAACACATTCCCAATATTGGGAAGGAGAGGCGGGTTTTGATGTCAATAGTATTGATATCGTTGTACAAGAGCTTTTTACAAATGAATCAACTTAGCAGGTGGGGTTACAGCATAATTGTAATTCAAGCCTGTAACATTATAAGTCCTTTACTAAGTTCAACTATCACATCGTTTTGAGGTTCAAATCAGCCAATTCTATGAAATAGATCACAAGTATGGCATTAACTGCGGCGAAATATTCACTCAAGGGAGTATGAATGTAACTGTTTTTTCAAAAGGCAGTTACTTAATCATCTGTGTTCCGAGATGATAAAATATCAAACTCTTTGTTTGATATTTCCATTTCTTTAATCGAAACAGCTTCTGAAACCCAAATGTAATTAGGTGCTTTGACCTTAAATTTAAGCGGAAGGGCTCCATTGCTGGCATTCATAAAGGCACTCCATCCTCCAAAATTATGGTCTTTAAAATTTGCTGGATTTACTGAAATATCAGGATTATACCAGTATGTAGTTTCATCATGTTCTGTTTTAATAACTACTTTGTGGCAAGTTTTACCCATTACCTCCACCTTTTCATCGCTATGTTCAACAGAAATAATTTCACTAACCTTCTTAGCAGCTTCAACAGCAATTAATTTTCCGTTATTGGGACTTCGGAAATAATAGGTATTAGTATCACTGTGGTACAACTGGCGAAGAGTACCTTTTTCATCATAGGCATGATAATTTTCGGCATTGATGAAAAAGTGTTTTTCCTTGCCAAAGAACTTTTTCATTTTTTCGGTGATAGTTTCACCGTTTGCCGGATCCTGGAATTCATATTTATAGGTTATTTTACCGCTAAAATTTGCCGTTTGCCCTAGTAACGGCATAGCAATGACAATGAATAAAATAGAGAGAAGGTACTTCTTCATGTCCTTATTTTTAATATTTGTCCCTTACAGATTCTGCAAATCTTCTATTGTAGTAATAGATAAACTCGCCTTAATACATCGATTTTCATTGATAAAAGCAAATTAGTACTGTCACTAATAAGACATTAGTGGTTTTATTAAAAAAAATTAATGCATGCCGGAAAAATTACTATACGGTATCATATACCTGGGTTCTTTCCCATCTTCATCAATAGCTCCAGTCTTCTTCCTTCATAAATTGTTCAAAAAGAGTAGAATAGATTTTACAAAGTAACCTTTTAAACTATAGGAGGTTTGTAGGAAGTTAATGAAAAGCTATACGGAAGCTGTAAATTTGGATATGGTTTTAAAACTATTCTTGATAATAAGAAGAGATTACTATATCAATTCTAAGGTTAATATCAGTATCAACTAAATTGTTATCGATGATACTACTTATTCGTTCCCAGTAACTGCCTTGGTACGAGATATTCCAATTAAAACGGTTAATTGTTAGATGTGTTCTATATCTATAGGGGAGTGAAGCACTTTTTTTGATCCTATTGATAATAAAAGATACTGGCTTAGTAACATCTTTGATTGTCAGATTGGCTGTTGCCCGTATTTTATGAGCAGATATTATTTTAGTTTCTGTTATACGTAGTTGTGTATTCGGATATTTGTCCACGTGGAAGAAGTCGTCACTTTTTAAGTGATTGCGGAGCCTCCTGCGAGGGACAGGTTCATCTTCCGGAATATCAGTAATTGATATGTTAGTCATATCCATAAGAAAAAAGCCCCCTGCTATTCGGCTTTTGTCAAATATGAGATAACCGTTTTCGAAAGGTAGGGTCCCTTCATGTGTGAGCTCGATTGCCACATCTCAGTACCCATCCATTCGATATTGGAACGGTCGGTGTCAATACGTATGGTGTCACTAGTTGTTGGACCTGTTTGTAAGAAACAATCATGAAAATCGGTTTTTGTTTGGGTATGGGCCCCATGGTTTGTGTGTCCCGTGAGGGGGGGGGATTACGACAGCCAATATGAATGAAATAGCCCCTATGTTACTCATACCCTGGAATGTTTTTGCCCAATATAATATCACGTTTTCCTACCCAGAGACCATTCATTTTCGTGAGAGTAAGCACCCCGCTGTGGCCACCTCTGGGTGATTTCTGATTCCGTTGCTTGCCTTTTAGAAGGGGATCATCTTCAAAGAAGTAGCTCCCGAGCCAATAGTAGCGCCCGTTGGGTTCCAGGATAATAGGATGAATATGGGCAGGGTTGGAGCTGTATGAGCCGGGTTTGAAGGTATAAAAAGTATAACGGCCGTCAGCTCCGGTTTTTACCCAGCCACGAATATAACCATGACGTTTAGCCCATCCCTTTTCATTACCAGTTTTAGGATATACGCCCTCCTTATTAGTATGGTAGATATATAGAATAACGTCTTCTGCAGGTGTTTTTCCGTTACTTTCGTAGATCGTCCCTGTTATTTTGATCTGGGGGGTATGATTCTCAAATTCGGGCAGCGTATCCTCAGGGGTTAAGGTTCTGTTTCCATATTCAAACACAGCCTCGCAGCCTTCGCATTGTCCTACTAATTGAGCCTCGGACTGTTTGATGTCCTGTGAGTATAAATAGTTGTTGGTAAAGGCGAATATTGGCAATATGAGTAATAAGAAATATGGCTGTATCTTCATCGCTGTTAGATTATAAGATTATCGACGATTATAGAAATATCGCCTTTTTATGAGTGTTAGAAGAAAGCTAGTAATCAATGAGAAGGGTTGGAAGGGCTATTATACGAGTCGAGTAGTTTATATTATAAGCTGAGTATTAAAGCAGTATTTTTTTTACCGGTTTAGCATAGGTACGGCTCAGACGAAGTATTTCTCCATCTCTGGTGAGTAAATCGTAATCACCATTTCCGCGGGATTGCAGCTCTTCAATGATATCGGTATTGGCAATAGTGGAGCGATGAATTCTTTTGAAATGATCGGGAAGTGAACGAATGATATTTTTGAGACTATCTAATACGACATAAGTGTTTTTTGTCGTAATGACAGAGAGATATTGGCCGTCGGCTTTTATCCATTTTATCTGGTTAATATCAACCCTAACTGAACGTTTCCCATTTTTAACAACAAGATGACCGGTTTTTTGGGGAGATCTGTTGTCTGCATGAGATAATTCACCTTGGGTTTTTACACGGTAATAATAGGTGGCCCAAAGAATGATATAGCAAGCCAAAGCTATATATAGACGGGTCGAAAGTTTTTCTGTCAGCAGGTAGTATAACGACCAGGATTCTTTATACAGCACGCTTGATATGCTGAAAAGGAGCAAAGAAAAGAGAATCAGGTGGGCAAAGGCCGTCAATACAACCAGGATCCCGGTTACTACACTGTTGAGGGGGGTTACAGACCGTTTATTCCACCACTTGATCAACACGAGACTAAAGGGGATGAACAAAGGCCAAAAGAGCTTGTAAGAGAGGGAATCAGATATCGAAAAAGGATTGCCATTAACGGCCGAGCTAATCATATCCTGGCTGAGCTCCAGTACCATCATAAGAAAACAGAATGCACTGAGCCAGAGAACTAACTTCTTTTTAGCACTATCTGTATCGATAACAGTTGCTAATGAAGAAAATGGATATTTTTTCTTAAGACTGAGCATTGCTTTAGTAAAGTTTATAAAAGCAAGTTGCTCAATTTTGCTATGTATATCAATACAGAGATCTGTTAATTAGTTTAGCAGGTTTTCTTCTTCAAGAATTTGATCACGTAGCTTCTTGGTTTTTAGTCTCTTAGAGTCTCGCAGATCCACTACAACCGTTCCTGCAATCTTATCATGGATGCCTTGCCTGTTTGGGTCCCAGTATATCTGGAAAAATCCTAAGAGTCCTGTGGCAAGTCCGGCAGCATATCCTCCAAAACGTTCAAAGGAATACCATAAACCGATATCCTTATTATCGAGGCGTCGTACTTGCAAATTTAAAAACTTCTTGCCAATGGTTTTCCCCTTAAAGAATGCCAGGCAGCAGATAAAATAGATACCGACCCATCCAAGGGTAAGCCCCATAAAGTTAAACCCGGCTTTGAGTGTGCGATAGATACTGGGGTCCTGTAACATTTCATTCTCTTTTTCAACCGCAATGATTTTATTTCCCAGCAGTTCAATTTCGTTTTCCAGGTTAGAAAGTTCGGGACGGGCTATTACAGAAGCGATTTGAGAACGCAGGGAATCGGCGCGTTTTTGGTCCTGCTCTTTAATAGCTTGGGACAAAACAAGAAGATTGGCTGAGAATGTATCGGGAAGGTCATTATAAAATGAAGAATCTACAGCAACAGCATTCGTAGGAAGTTCCTTTTCCAACTTTTTTTCTATTTTCTGAATAGCCTTTTTTGTCTCTTCTTGGTTGGTATGATCAATATTTGCCATTTCTTTGCTGAACTCTTTCCAGTCTACGGAAGCGCCGGATGTGACGATTCCTCTTTTGGCAAGTTCTTTGGCTACTTCTTCATCCGTATCAGTTGTTTCGGAGCCCTCCAGTACCCCTATAACTACCACAAAGATCAAAAGGCTCCCGATTCCGGCCATTGAAAAGCGCATAATATTTCTCCATACGCTTTGAGTCCTGGTTCTAATAGCAATCCAGAAGAAAAGGATGGTTACCGCTACTGCCAAGATGAAATTACCCAGCGATCCAAGGATAGAGGCGATGATAAGATCCAGAAGTAAAGCTGTAAGCCTGCGTTTAGGTGTTGCAAGCGGTAATCCCAATAGCTCGGGATGCACGTTAAAGGCAAAAGGAGTAACAATTTTTTTGGGATCCTTCTTCACGATATGACAAATATCTTGATTAATATATTGGTTTGCAGTCGACTATAGCCTGGTAATCTCTTTCTCAGTCCCCAAGAAGCGATGTGATGTATCTTGTATTCTGTATCATACAATTTTAGTGTGAATGGAGCAAGGGGTGAATATCACGTGGTCTTTTGGGATGGGGGCTATTTGGAATCCGGTTTCTGGTATTGGGTGCAGAGGTATTTAGGCGACCTCGCACCAACGTTATACAATATGACTGATCTGCAGAAAGGGGATATTGATATACATCACACTCTTTTAATTCTAATGCTCATATTCATTTCGAATAATTAATAAAAATATGTGCCCCTGAACTTAATTCGGGAACTCCTTATCCAAGAATGTATGGGATTCAAAGAGTCGTTTTTGCTAGTTGTCTTGAACTCTTCCCCCATGTCGCTTGGCTCTATCTATTAGGTTCATAAATAATAGTTATTGATGGGGTCCGAGATAAAAAGTATGTTAGTTCAACATTAAACTAATTAATATAAAACAAATAAGGTACAAATGAGTACAGCAACAAAAACAGTTTGGAATATTGATCCCACACACTCCGAGATTCAATTTAAGGTGAAGCACTTGGTGATATCAACGGTAACCGGAAACTTTGGCTCGTTTGAGGGAAGCCTGGAAACCGACGGTGAGCAACTTGAAGGGGCAGACATACAGTTCAAAGCGGATATTAACAGTATCGATACCAATAATGAAGACCGAGATGAGCATCTGAAGTCAGATGATTTCTTCAATGCGGGAGAATACCCGGAGCTGACTTTTACTTCTACATCTTTTGAAAAGAAAGGAAGGGACAGTTACCGATTAATTGGCGATTTGACCATTCGTGGTAACACAAAAACAGTAGAGCTTGATGCTGTACATGGCGGTACAGTAGAAGATCCCTATGGGCAAACAAAAGCAGGGTTTGAAATTACTGGCACAATAAATCGAAAAGAGTTTGGTCTGGAATGGGATGCGGTTACTGAGGCCGGGAATATCGTTGTTGGAGAGGAAGTAAAGCTACAGTTGAATGTACAGATTGTAGAACAGGAAGGATAGTATCTTTTCCATGGTTAATTCAACTCACCTGCAGGTTTGAATGCCTGCAGGTGTTTTTTATTCAATAGGTTTATGCTGAAAGAAAGATGAAAATAAGGCGAAGCCACATTTAATTAATTATCGGAGCGATCTATAATAATATCTTTATAGTAGCTGTCCATATCTTCAGAAATACTGATCGATTTGTTGTAGGGTTCAAATCCATCTTTCTCTGCTTTCAAATTATAGGTCCCGGGCTCTAAACGTAAGCTATAGTCTCCCATATCATCAGAAGTGGTACTTTTACTTCCGGCTGTAATTGTGACATCGGGTACTGGATCAGAAGTACTGTTGGCATTTCGTTCTAATACTTGGCCGTTGACAACAATCTCTTCCAAGGTAGACTCAGATGAAGTCGATTTTGAGCATCCAATAAATAGAACAAGTAATAGAATTGAAACGGTAACGGATATTCTCATAGGTGATTGTAATTATAAAGGTTTAAGAACATGAAGTAGTAATTTCATGGTGATAGTACGATCTATTGTAATTTTTATGTAGATGGTGTCGGTATCAACGGTAAATACGAAAGGTTCTACCGATAATCTCTTGGTTTCTAATAAATGCCTAAGATTGATGTCTTAATTAGGCGGCCTTAGGTTATGGAAAAGAGAACTGTTATTCGATAGATAATAAATTGTATTTCAAAAAGCCAGCTTTGCTGTTGCAGCTATTGGGTAATAAACTTCTTTAGCTCTTGATAGGAGAGGGCCCCGGCAGAGCGTTTTATTTCTTCACCCTCTTTCATAAGCAATAGGGTCGGCAATCCTTTTACATTGTATTGTGTGGCTAATTCCTGATGCTGTACGGTGTTTACTTTAACAATAGTACAATCAATGTTTTCCGATTCAGCCAGTTTTTTCAAGGGTTTGTTCATCATAATGCACGGTCCGCACCATTCGGCCCAAAAATCGATAAGAACGGGCTTTGTCCCCTGTAAAATGTGATCCAGCTGTTTGGGGGCAATTTCATTGACGGCATTTGGCAGGATAGATCTTTCAGGATTGCCACTTCTTTCGGCAAACTTTCTTTTCAGGGAAGCTAACGGCCAGCGTACAACAGCAAGAAAATTGCTGATCATCAATACCAGGATAAGAAGCAGATAGCCTCCCATTCGTAAGGGTAAAAGATGGTGTTTAGATTTTGTTTTCTCGAGCCACTCTTCCAGTTGGTTGAGGCGCTGTATCAATGAGTTTGAATTCATGCCGGGGAATGATGTTCACAAGGGATTAAGATATTCTGCACCAAACACAGATGCCACAGTGATTTTTAAGATTGCAAGAGTAATGATAAAAAGAGAAGCGGTCAAGAAGATGGTTCAATATTTATTTAAATATGCACTGCTGTATAAAAGCATTTAATAGGCTTCAGAAAAAGGAGTGAGTCATAGTCTATTCAATTTCTGATCTATACGTTCAACACTATATTTCGGCCCGTATTTGGGATGGTCCCGGGTTACTCGGGACAGTCTCTGTCCTTTGATGGAGGATAAGCCTGAAAAGAGCCTGTCTGCCTACTGGCGAAGGTTTGGATGCCGGCAGGTAATCCGAGCTTGATCAGCGACACCGGTCGCCAGCTAACGGTTTGAATTATGGATTTATAGAAATGATGAAATAAGTAACTAGGTGAGGACTGTCTGCTTGACATTTTCCTTTTTAGAGTGGTTATAGGGCTATAAAAACGGAAGAAATATTTGGATCTGATTTTAGTTAGATTCTTCGGAATCCTTTTCTTCCGCTGAGTAAGAAATTCCACCACCGATAATAATGCCAATACCGCTATAGATCATAATATTTTTGGCATTATTTCTTTTTTGAGCACGCCCTAGATTGGCTTGACCAGTCTGTAATCTTTGTCCCAAATTAGTGCTATTGTTTTCTTCGGATTGATTTCCTAAATATTTGAGCCCTCCATAGGCAAAAACAATTATCGCTATAACTAAAATTATATTTCCAAATTTTTTGAAATCCATAATAACCACCCCTGAATAATTTATTAACCAACGTATATTAATAAGTAAACTAATTCTTGTAATCTAATTTGAGAAAGGCAAGAATTAAGCTGGAAGTGCCCTATAACCTATGATTATCGCAACTAGGCGGTTGCATAATAATGTTATTGTTCAACGATCGTAAGTTGTATAAAAGGCTGCTAAGGGCAAAATCGAATATTATAGGGGTATGTTATGGTGCAGTTATGTGCTATAACATGTTGACATAATATTCTGGTCAGCAACCTACCTCACCTCTTGCGGGCGGCCGGCGCCGAGGCCGAAGATCAGCTTGGCAATCAAGATCACAAACAGGAACAGCAGCGGGACAAACCAGGCGTGGGTAAGGTCATGGAGGGCGCCAAAGAGGGTGGGACCCACCGCGGCCAGCAAGTAGCCGATCGACTGGGCCATGCCCGAAAGCTCGGTGGCAGTTTCGGAGTCTTGGGTGCGTAGTACAATAAACAGCAGGGCCAGTCCAAAGCTGCCGCCCAAGGCCAGGCCAATGAGCGAGGCCCATACACTTACCAGGAAGGCATCCGGCAGCATCAGTCCGCCAAGGCTAACTGCCTCGCAGATCATCAGTACCCATACCAGTATACGCTGGTCGCTGATCTTTTCGGCCCAAACGGGAATCAGAATGGTGCCTACCACGCCCATACCCTGGGAGAGCGAAAGCATCCAGCCGGCGGTATTGGCATTGAGGCCACGGTCCTGCAGTATTTCGGGCAGCCACGCCAAAATCACATAAAAAGCCAGCGACTGCAGTCCCATAAACAGGGCTACCTGCCAGGCCAGCGTATTGCCGCCCAGATCTTTCATCGCCTGTATAAAACTGCGGTCATGTTTGGGTAGCGTCAGGTTTTTAAGCTGGGGCAGCCAGATTATTAAAGCCAGGATTGCAAGGAAGGCCCAAGCGCCTAGTGACCAGCGCCAGCCCAATCCCCAGTCCTGGGCCAGCGGTACGCTGATGCCTGCGGCCAGGGTAGCGCCAATACCCAACATGCTGGAGTAGACGCTTGTCATAATACCGGTATGGTTGGGGAAGTCACGCTTGACCAGACTGGGCAGCAATACATTTCCGAAAGCGATAGCAATACCCAGCAGCAGGGTGCCGCCGAAAAGAGGCAGGTTGCCGGGAATTACGCGCAGTAATATTCCACCGGAAAGTAGGCCCATGGCCAGCGCCAGGGTGCCTTCGATACCCAGCTTGCGCGTAAAAAGGGGCGTGAGCGTAGAAAGCACGCCAAAGGCAAGCAGCGGCAGGGTGGTCAGTAATCCCAGTAGGGTATTGGAAAGACCGGTGGTCTCGCGGATAGTACTAATCAGGGGACCTACGCCTGCCAGTGCCGGGCGCAGATTTACGGCAATGAGCACAATGCCGGCAATAAGCAGAATGTTTTTGGCAGTCGAATTTTGTTCAAAGGGTGATGATGCGGCCATCAAAAAAATGTAGCTGTTATACGGTGATAAATTGTATGAAAAAGCGAGCAAAAGATACAAAAGAAAAGGCGGGATTCATGATATCAACCGGGAGTGAGGCTTGCCAGTGGAATTAACTCGGTATCATGGGGCTTCTCGCCATAGATTGAATAATAGCTTGGTATTTTCTGGGTTAATGATTTCTTTTGAGTAGCAAAAAGGAGGCGCCTGCGATGGTGCTTCCCAATGAGTATCATACGTTTTATTAATTAATATCAACAGATGGGGTTCCATGTTTCTGAGGAGACGATTGGTATTATCAACCGCAATACAGGAAATGTTCTATGAGACAAATTGTTAATACGGCCAACGGAAGTTATGATGTTTTGGAAGTACAGGAAGTACCGGATCTCGTTCCCCAATCGGATGAGTTGATTATTGATGTAAAGGCGTCGGGCCTCAATTTTGCGGATATCTTAGCGCGGAAGGGACAATACCCTGATGCCCCGCCCAAACCGTGTGTGGTTGGATATGAAGTGTCGGGCAGGGTGCGTGAGGTCGGCAACAATATTCGTGAAGATTGGATCGGCAAGGAGGTGTTGGCGTTTACTCGTTTTAAGGGACAGGCCGAACAGGTGGCGGTAAAGCCCGGGCAGGTATTTGAAAAGCCGGAGTCGCTTTCTTTTGTGGATGCGGCTGTGATCCCTGTTAATTATATCACCGCTTATCTGCTTATTGAGGTAATGGGGTCGCTGCAGTCGTATGAGTCTATTTTGATCCATAATGTGGGGGGCGGGGTAGGTATTGCGGCCCTGGATATAGCCCAGCACATCGGGGCTACTACTTATGGTACGGCGAGCCGCCGCAAGCATGATTTTCTGCGTGATCGCGGTTTGGATTATGCGATCGACTATCGCAATAAGGATTGGTATGAGGAGCTAATGGCCCTGACTGATGGTAGGGGCGTGGAGCTTATTACGGATCCGTTGGGAGGCAAGGAGTGGAAGCGAAGCTATAATGCGCTTCGGTCCACCGGTCGTCTGGGGATGTTTGGAGTATCATCGGCCAGTGACAGTAGTTCCGGTAGTTTCAGGGCAACATGGAATATGCTGAAGACGGTAATACAGATGCCGTTTTATCACCCGCTCCCGCTGATCAACAAGAATAAGGGGGTTTTTGGCGTTAACCTGGGGCATTTATGGCATGAAGGGGATAAGGCAAATACGTGGATCCGAAAGATCATGGCGGGCGTTGAAGAAGGCTGGGTGAATCCCCATGTGGATACAACGTTTAGCTTTGATGATGTGGATAAAGCGCATCGCTATATTGAGGAGCGCCAAAATATCGGTAAAGTAATTTTGGAGCCTTAATACGAATGTGTGTAAATATTTTTATGGGACGCAGAACTCGTAATATATTAAAAAGCGAAGGTCCTGCTATTAGCGTGTTACTGTTTTTCAGTGACGAAAAAAGTAACCCAAAAAGTCACCGACTAAGAATTCTGAAAACAGTTCTGAACTTTCGGTGGGAGTATTTCAATGGTCCATTGAGACAGGTGCCTGGATAAATGATATTACCGGTATGAAATACTCCTGATCACCTACTGTTCTCCACTCAGAATTCGTTATGTCGGGGGGGGCTAAGCAAGCAACGTATTGCAAGTTTTTTTCCGCCCACCAATTAAAAACCATAAAAAAGCAGTGTCATTACGAGGAAGAGTGTTTTTCATCTGACGACGTAATCCCCTGATAACAATACGCGTAGTATCAAAAGGCAGCCTTCACGGATCAACTAGTTATTTCATGGAGATTGCCACGTCGTCCCGCCAATCCGCGGAACTTCTCGCAATGACGGGCGCTGATGATAGAATGATGAGTCCTCCTTGTTTAGGTCTGCCAGTACAAATCGAAGGATGTGCAGGAGGATTTCCGCACTATCTTCTCTGTTCTTTTTTTGTCCTCATCTGCCGTTTGTCGGACCAGCAAAGAAGAATTAATAATACCTTTCAAAAATAATATCCCTCTAAGTTTTAAATGTTGATCCCTCCAGAACCAGAACGATTGAAATAGAGTCACTCTCTAAAATTCCTTATCATGAATCAACAGACCAGAAAAGAAACAAATTGATCAGATGGAAATAGTATATGTAGATATGGATAACGTCCTCGTAGATTTCCCATGGGGCGTAGATCAGCTCTCCGATGAGCTCAAAAAAGAGTATGAGGGCGACCTCGATGAGATTCCTAATTTTTTTAATGATTTGCCACCTATTGATGGAGCTATTGATGGGTTTCGGGCCCTTAGCAGTGAGTATGAAACCTATATATTATCAACGGCCCCTTGGGGCAACCCCACCGCGTGGATTGATAAGGTTCGTTGGGTGCAGCGGCATCTGCCCGAGACCGGGTACAAGCGCTTGATTCTGAGTCACAATAAGCATCTTAACAGGGGCGATTACCTGATCGACGACCGAACGGCTAACGGCGCAGGTGAATTTGAGGGCGAACATATTCAGTTCGGGAAGGCCCCCTTCCAGGATTGGGATGCGGTGCTCAATTATCTGCTGGGCTAGCTATTATTTTTCTTTTGGAAGATATTTTTTGGGCAGGGGATGGGCCTTGTCCTCTTCATGCCAGATCAAAGACACAACTTTCCATTGCTCATCTTTTTTCATCATCTGTATACTGTTAATCCCCCGACCGATAGTGCGGCCATCCGGTGTTTGTAATATAGTTTTATAGGTGCTGAAAATATGCAGGATGGGGCCATACTGCTCAGTTTTGCGATGCAATTCCTTTTCTACAAAAGAGATGATTTTACCCTCTCTGCACTGCCGGGTCATCGCCTTTCGGTAATCATCCGGTGTCATGGTAATCGAGCTGGTATCTCTCACACTAATTAGCTGGCTGTTATCAGTAAAAAGTGTTTCAAAAGCATCATAGTTTGGGTCATTGTCGGGACTAAATGAGATTGATTGGTACAGTTCAGCTAGTGTGGCGTCTATAGAGTGGTTTTGAGCGCTGATGGGTACAGTGATAATAAACAGGCCGATAAAAAAGAGCGCGCTGAGAAGACTTTTTTTCATTGTGTAAAATTAGTTGAGGTATGTTGTTTGTACTAAAGTAGCATATCTCTGCTAATTCGCAAGACGAGGTTATTTGGAAAGCTTTTGCAGGGATGCATGATGCTCTTATCTAGTATTGTAGCATTATTGCAAAAAAAAGCTAAGCTGGCTATAGCGATTCTTGTCTCGTTCGTTTTAAACATCAATTGTTCTATATCTCATCAATTGGCACAGTTATTTCATTATATAAAGTTGATGATCCGTTTTTATGACAAGGATACTGGCAACAGTAAAAAGGATAAGAATGAATTCAATGGAGAGAAATACACCAATTATATACGTGCTCATGTTTTTGGTCTTTTTCCAGGCCGCGAGCGGATTGTATGGCGGTGGAGCACTGATTTGGGATCCTTCGGGAACTATACTTGAGATGCCTTTGGAGCTACTTCATCCTTCTCCCTTCAGTGATTACCTGCTGCTGGGAGTTATACTACTTATTGTCCTCGGTATCTATCCTGTTATCGTGTTCTACAGCCTTTACAAAAGGCACTTGTGGGCAGAAACAGGAGCGCTGATTTTGAGCCTTGCCCTTATAGTTTGGATAGGCGTTGAAATTATCATGATTGGGTATCATACCAGTCCGCCATTGCAGCTTATTTATGGTTTGCTGGGTTTCGTCATGTTGATTTTGAGCATCATTTCTATGGCTACTACATCTGTGAATTCTAACAAACAAGATTATGATTAATTTAAACACCCTCGAGAGACTAGTAGAATACGGTATACAGGCACCGTCAGGACATAATACGCAACCTTGGATCTTCTCACTTGAAGACGATGAGATTCGTATTTACCCGGATTTTGATCGTGCTATGCCGATCATAGACACCGATCAACACGAACTGTTCATAGCCTTGGGATGTGCAACTGAAAATATTGCTATTGCGGCCACCTCTATGGGCATTCGTCCTCGCATAACTGTGATGCAATCTAAAAACAGTGATGATTATATATCGATTTCCCTAACAAAAGAACCCACTATTGAGGTTGATAAATTAGTGGATGTAATAAAAGTACGGCAAACCAGAAGGAATAAATATGAAGATAGTAATGTGCCCAAAGAAGATCTGGAAGCGTTAGAGAACGCTTTTGATTTCAGGGGAGTAGAAGTCTTGACCTTTGTGGGTTCAGAGGAGATGAGTGAGATAAAGCCGTTTGTTTTATCAGCAAATAACAAGCAGTTTAAAAACGATGATTATATTGAAGAGGTGATACGGTGGAGACGTTTTTCTAAACAGAAAGCAAAAGTAAAGGGTGATGGTTTGCAGGCAAAATGTTTAGGGCACTCTCCTGTGCCTTCCTTTGTCGGTTCAATGATGATGAAGCACTTTGTTTCGGCTAAAAGCGAAGCACGGCGTTGGTCAAAAATGATTGATGCTTCGGCGGGATTAATGCTTTTTACGGTTGCTCACAATAATATTTCTCATTGGGTACGTTTGGGACGGGCGTTTCAGCGTTTTGCGCTTACGGCCACCAAGTTAGGTATTAGCCATGCCCATGTAAATATGCCGTGCGAGGTACCTAAGATTCGTAAAGCACTTGCGTATCGGCTTAATTTGGTGGGGTTAACTCCATTACTGCTTATCCGTTTTGGTTATTCTGGTACTATGCCCTATTCTGAGCGAAGAGATTTAGATGAAGTAATAAGAAGGTAGGTTGATGTAGCCGATATAAATGAAATTAGCAGTTGGAAGGTAAGCCGTCTGATTTAAGAAAGTTGAGTGAAACCTCATTAAAGGTTTCCGGTTGTTCTACATTTACTACATGGCCGCACTTTTTTACGACTTCTAAGACCGATTTTTTGTGGTCATCCACGATCTTTTTGATAGGGGGAAGAAAGAGATAATCTTCACTGCCCATTACATACAAGGTGGGTATTTCCAGCTCTTTTTCGCGAAAATATTTTAGCAACGGGTTTACTTCATGGGTCATATTAAACCATTTCATAAACTCTTTTTTATATAGCTTTTTTGCTTCTCTTATAAATAGGTTTCTCGATTCGGAGTGCCGTTTTTTGGGCAAGATAATCCACGCAAAAAGTTTGTACAACCACATAAAGGGCACTACTTTTTTGAAAAGGTGTCCCAGTGAAACAAGGAACCGAGAGCGAATATTTAGCCGCATGATGGCCCCGCACATGACCATAGACCGTACCCGTTCAGGCTGCATTTCACCGATTGTTCGTATAATGATAGTGCCTAGTGAAACCCCAACAAAATGAGCTTTTTCGATACCTGCATCATCGATAACGTCAATGATGTCTTGGCTGGCCATCTTAAAAGAATACTCGTTTTCGTAGTACTGCTGGAGCATTCCTTTCGATTTGCCATGCCCGCGAAGGTCAACCATAAGAACATTAAACTCTTCTTTATAGGCTTTGAGCTGTTTAAACCATATAGAAGAGCTGCCACCGGCGCCATGGACAAAGACGACCCATTCGGCCTCGTCACTTTTGTGATATGTTTTATAATATAGCATAGACTTATTTTTATCGACTGTAAATCTACAAAAGCTAAATGGGCTTTCAAATATAGAAGATTCTATTTTGCTTTAGCAGCTTCGTCTGCAATATGATCGATCATGCTTGAAAATATGAGTGCATGCAGAGGATACAAGCTGTACCAGTAGAGAAGGCCCAAAAGTCCTTTGGGAGCAAAGTAGGCCGTTTGTATGAGCTTGGTTCCATTATTGTCCTCGTTGGGTATCGACTGGAACTCAAGCCAGGCACGTCCCGGTACTTTCATTTCTGCTCTGAGCCGCAGTAGTTTGCCGGGTTTAATGGCTTCTACACGCCAAAAATCGAGGGCATCGCCCACACGCAACTCTGTAGGGTGGCGTCGTCCACGTCTAAATCCAACACCTCCAACCAGGCGATCAAAAATACCGCGCAGCTTCCAGGCCCAGTTGTAGGTAAGCCATCCTTTTTCGCCTCCAAGGCTGCTAAAGGTATCATAGACCTGTTGTGGCTCTGTGTTGACCTCTCTAATACGGCGTTCGATATTGAGTCCCTGTTTTGACTTCAGTATCACCGGCTGTTCATTACCTTTACTGCTGATTAGTGCATCGCTCCAAGTGGTTTCTACATCCTCGGTGTTGATACGAACCATCGCTAGTTCTACCGCTTTTTCATAGCTAATGGGATTAATTTCAGGAAACAGCTGCTGGGCTTTATCATCCTTGACTATAACATCATTCTTAAGGCCTTCTATAAGGGGACGAGCCAGGGAGGCCGGTACAGGAGTCATCCAGTGAACCCAGTGGGAAGAGAGCGTGGGGCTAAGAATTGGTACAGGAATCAGTATTCGTTTAAGTTCGTTTATTTGGGCATAGATGCGCATCATGTCGGCATAGTTGATAACACTGCTGCCGCCAATCTCAATGATTTCATCTTTTGTTTCCGGTTTTTCCAGTACTGATACCAAGTATTGTAGCACATCCCGAATAGCAATGGGTTGCACCTTACTGTATACCCACGAAGGGCAGATCATAATCGGTACTCGTTCTGTAAGGTACCGTATCATTTCAAAAGATTTACTGCCGGAACCAACTACAATAGCAGCCCGAAATTCTGTTACCGATACATTAGAATCATGCAGCACTTGCCCTGTTTTCTGGCGCGATGCAAGATGCTCTGATAAATCATCCTCAGGATCACCCAGTCCGCCAAGATATATTATTCGGTCTACGCCCTCATTTTCAGCTACTTTGCTAAAATTTTGGGCAGCCTGTAAATCACGACTATGAAATCCGGAACTATTATTCCCACTCATACTGTGGATAAGATAATAGGCTACATCGATACTTTTGAACGCTTTGGAAAGAGTTTGTGGTTGTAATACATCAGCTTCTACGACTTCGACATCATCGATCCACGGGCGGCCCTGCAGACGCGAGGTGTCTCGTGACAAAACACGAACCTGGTATCCTTTTTCAAGGAGGCATGGAACCAGTCGTCCCCCGATATAGCCGGTAACACCGGTTACTAAACAACGAATATTGTGAGCCATAGAATAATTTGTGGGTTTTGATTAGTGAATGGTAACATAATTTTGGGTACAAAAGGTTCAAAATATATAATACTCCATGAGTTATCTTTTGGACAATAAAAACGGTATTTTGTCTTCAAATAAAAGAAGTTTAGGTTTTAAAGTGTTTTGATTTGGGGGAATGTTAATTTTGTTTCGTTTTTATTATCAGGTTGTTCGATTCTATATCCCAAAAAGTAAAAAGAATTGGTCATCGTCAGGAAAAGTAATGTTACTTTTCTTGGTCATACTTTCGGGTTATTGTAATAGTGCTTTTTCACAAAGTGAAAGTGATTCACTGTGGTCATTGTCTACACTTCGTATAGATGCTAACCAGGATGATACCCTTGATTACCTGGGGACTACTGTGACTGTTGGCGGGATAACAAATACTGCTTCGGGACAGATTCATACGAATAATCTCAAAGCTTTTCTTCAGAATGAGCATTTCGGCTTTCCACTGTTTAGTAAAACGATTGGTGCTTCTTTTGATGTAGGGGACAGTCTTGTTGTAACCGGAAAGCTGCAGAACTATGACGGGATGGACGAGATTTATGTAGAATCCTACAACGTATTTCCTGAAGTTGATCACAGTTTTGAGCCTGTGGCTCTTTCCAGGGTAGTTGATAACCCTGAAAAATATATTGGAATCCTGGTTGGAGGTACTGCTAAGGTTATCGATAAGGGCAAAGTTGATAATGGTAGATACCTTGAAGTTTTAACTGAGGGTTCATTGGAAGGTTCCTTGGTAATATACTTGTCCAATTTTCACCGGCAGTTCAATGAGTTCGATTTTGATTTGTTAAGTGTCGGTGATAGAGTTCAGGTAAAGGGTGTCGTAGGAAAGTACAAAAGCGAAACCAAGGGGATTTACTATCCGGTATATTTGCGGACTCCCGCTGAACTGGAATATGCCGGCGTGCCCAAATATTATTTTTCCATCGGGATCGTTGCTTTGATTGTCACCTTATTGAGTATTGGAGCATGGATTGTTAGCCTGCGTCAGCAAGTAGATCATAAGACAGAACGCATACAGGAATCACTCAATGAAAAGGATGTTCTACTTCGTGAGATTCACCATCGCGTAAAAAATAATCTTTCTATTATATCAGGCCTTATTGGACTTCAGCTTGACAGTACTGATGATGATACTGCTCAAGAAGTGCTAAAAGATAGCCAGTCCCGTATACAATCGATGGCCCTTATTCATGATAAGTTATACCAGACAGACTCACTGTCGGATATTCAGCTTGATATATACCTAAGTGAATTGGTGGAAGCTATCCATAGTACATTCACCGAATATAGCAGTGATATTGATTTGAAGTTTGCGATGGAATCTGTTGAAATCGATATCGACAAGGTTATTCCTTGTGGATTGCTTGTTAATGAATTAGTTGTGAATGCTTTTAAGCATGCTTTTACCGCTGGAGAAGCTGGCGTTTTGGAGGTGTCATTAAAACACGTTGATGGTAAGGTTGAATTGATGGTAAGTGATAATGGGCCTGGTTTGCCCGATGATTTTGACTTTGGTACCGGCGAGTCACTGGGCTCTATGTTGATACAAACCTTTGCTGCACAACTAGAAGCAGAAACAGAAATTATTACCAGTAGAGAAAGCGGAGCAGCGTTTAAGTTTACTTTTAATTTGGATGGGTAGATTCATTAAGCAAATTTTTAAGGAAGGTCTCTTCCGATAAATGTGCTTTTTCCTCCTTAACTCATCCGACTGAAAAAGACGGATTACTAAGAAATGACTGGTTTGCTATTTCTTCGTCAAGACAAGTAAGCAATCTGATTGATGAATAAAATTCCTATAATAGGATTATCCCCTCATCCCCGGTCTTAATGGGAGTTGTAATTTTAATCAGTTTTTGAGCCTGTTTTATTCCCGTTACTTTTTTATAATGGTAAAAAATATACAGAGGCTAGATTATTCAGGTTTAGGAATACTTTAGGTTACTTCGGGGAATATATGGAAAAGAATGCCGGCACAGCTTTAAAGGCTGTATCTTTTTTTGTGGTTATAATACTGTCTATCCCAACGCTGGGGTTAGCACAGGAGGCATCCGTTGATCTTTGGACATTTGAAAAAGTAAGAACGGATACAAATAATGACAGGAATTTGGATTATCTTGGGAAGACCGTTACGGTAACGGGAATTGCCAATATGGCTACCGGAGTATTCCATGAAAACTATTTACAAGCGTTTATTCAGAACGATTCGACGGGTATTTCACTCTTCAGTAAAAAGATAACTACGCCCTTTAAGCGGGGGGATAGTTTGGTCGTTACCGGCGAGATCCAAAATTATAAAGGGATGGCAGAGCTTAATGTTAGCTCATATAAAGTGTTTCCGGATGCCGCCCACCCCCCTCAACCTAAACCATTGCCCCAAGCGATAAATAGTCCCCAAAAGTACATAGGGATGGTGGTGGAAGGGAAAGGAACAATCATAGAGAAAGGAACGGTTTATAATGGTAAATATTTGCGGATTACCTCCTCTGATACCAGTAGTAATTCTATTATGGTTTACGTTTCCAACTTTAATATCCATTATAAAAAGTTTGATTTTGATGTTCTGAGTATTGGGGATAAGGTTTCGGTAACAGGCATTGTAGGAGAGTATAATCCCGACTTCCCTAATCAAAGAGAATACAAGGTGTTTCTGCGTACCCCTGAAGATTTAAACTATGCTATAGTTCCACGATATTATTGGTACTTGGCAGGTGGAGCAGCAGTTGTTGTATTACTATTGGTTATTGGTTGGATCGTGATGTTGCGGCGTCAGGTTCATAAGCAAACAGCAGATCTTAAGCAGTCACTGAAAGAGAAAGATGCCCTACTTCGCGAGATACACCACCGTGTTAAAAATAGCCTTTCTATTGTATCCGGCCTTATTGGCTTACAACTGGATAGTACAGAGCACCAAGAAGCATTGAGTGTACTTAAAGACAGCCAATCTCGAATCCAGTCGGTTGCTCTAATTCATGACAAGCTATACCAAACGGATTCACTGGATGATGTGCGGTTGGATCAATACCTACAAGAACTTGTAGAAACGCTGCATTCTACTTTTACCAATTACAGAGAGGCAGTGGACCTAAAATTTGATCTCGAAGAAGTTACTGTTGATGTGGATACGGCTATCCATTGCGGATTATTAGTAAATGAACTGGTTGTGAATGCTTTTAAGCATGCATTTATTGTAGGTGAATCGGGAATGTTGGAGGTATCATTAAAACAGTTTGATGGCACTGTTGAATTGTTAATTGAAGATAATGGACCGGGCTTGCCCAATAACTTTGGTTTCGATACCGGTGAATCACTGGGCTCTATGTTGATAGAAACGTTTGCGGCGCAACTAAAAGCAGAAACAGAAATCGTTACCGATAAAGGTAGCGGGGCTGCTTTCAAGTTTGCTTTCGCGCTAGATGATTAGGAGAATTAGTATTTTGATGAGAGATAACTGTTCCCAATTGCCTATTCTATACTTCTATATTTCTACTGGTTATATAAAAAAGATGAATAAATTTATGGCGATGATACTACTTATTCATCAAATCAAGTAAGTGGTCTGTTTGTTGTTGCTCTACTTGGGTAATAAGATCATCTTGGGCAGTAGCCTTAACCTCTTTTAGAACTTTTCTACTATCATCATCCTGTTTCATCTCAGTCCAAATGCGATGAAAACGTGCCGCTTGTATGGCGCCTTCCAGGGGGTCGGGGTTAATACATTCTCGGGCAGCAAGGTAGGCTGGTGCACTTTCTTCTCCCTGGCGCAGCCCCACAGAATCGGTTGCTACAGCAGCCCCCTCGGTTTCTTCATATAATTCCTTTAGATCCTCTGTTGTTGCCTCTTGGATGATTGCTTCTTCTGCAAGGTCAAGGATCTTTTTCTGCATGGGCTTAAGCTTATCATTAATCTGGCGGGTACACCATACCGCAAACTTCCGTAATAATATTTGACGTCCTTCTTGATCCAGATACTTGAGCATCGATGTAATTTGGTCATCTTTCTCATCTACCTGTTCACCGGTTTCGCTATCGATCATAATAATTTTCTGATGATCAGAATCATAAATGTAAATAAGATCTTGTTGTTTTGACTTCATAATACCTAATCTTTTGGTCAGCTGTGAATTTCAATATATATAACAAATTGCATTTCCCAACTATTCCAATCATACTTGGTATGAATTTTATATAAAAATGACAGATGAACAAGTTGAAAAAAGCACCTGATTCTTTTGCCGGGCTCTTTTCATGGGCGCTATATGATTGGGCCAATAGTGCATTTTTCGTTGTAATACAAACATTTGTATTCGCCACTTATTTCATGGGATCGGTTGCAAAGAATGATACGCTGGGCAGTTCGCAGTGGGGCTATACAATTGGTGCAGCAGGACTAGTTGTAGCTATATGCGCTCCTTTTGTAGGAGCGGTTGCCGATCAGCTGGGACGACGGAAACCATGGATAGGTTGGTTCTCGTTACTCTGTATTTTTGCAACTGCAGCCTTGTGGTGGGTAGAGCCCTCACAAAAGTTTGCTATGTTTGGACTTGCGCTGGTATTTCTGGGTACTGTGGGCTCAGAGTTTGCTATCATCTTTTATAATGCGATGCTCCCCGATTTGGCTACAAAAGAGCGAATGGGACGATGGTCGGGCTGGGCTTGGGGGCTGGGCTATGCAGGTGGTCTTGTTGCATTGGTGGTAGCCCTGTTTGTGTTTGTAGATGTCGATATCCCACCTTTCGGGTTAGAAAAGGCATCAGCAGAACATGTGCGCGCTACCTTTATATTAGTAGCTGTTTGGTATTTCCTGTTTTCTATCCCAATGTTCCTATTTACAAAAGATCGTCCCAAAACTGGAACCTCGCTTCTGGGGGCGGCACGTTCGGGGTGGAAACAGCTTGTAGATACAATTAAAAATGTGAGACAGTATCGGCATATTGTTCGCTTTCTTATAGCACGAATGATATTTATCGATGCACTAGCCACTGTTTTTGCATTTGGTGGTATATATGCCGCCGGCACCTTCGATATGAACGAAAAGGATGTACTTATTTTTGGTATCGGCTTAAATGTAACCGCTGGTATTGGTGCGGCTCTTTTTGCATGGCTGGATGATAAACTGGGTAGTAAGAAAACAATGATGTTTGCTCTTATTGGACTGATTATTACCACGGCCGGTGTACTGCTTGTGACAACCCTCAACTGGTTCTGGGGCTTGGGGCTGGCATTGGGAATCTTTGTAGGACCTGCACAAGCAGCCAGCAGAACCTATATGGCACGGGTTTCTCCTCCCGATTTAGAAAATGAGATGTTTGGACTGATGGCTCTTTCAGGAAAGGTGACGGCATTTTTAGGTCCGCCTTTGGTAGGGTGGTTAACGTATGTGTTTAGTAGTCAGCGTATTGGTATGAGTTTTATTGTGCTGTTATTTATAGTGGGACTCGCTATTTTATATACAGTACCCGAGGCTAAAGAGGTACAGATCGGGCTTGAAGATTCTTAAAAAAAGTACGGGCTTTTAATGCAGAATATGGTACATTAGGGCTTATTATTTGGATGGAATCATTCCAGGGAAAGAAAAAATGTCTTTCCTAACTTAACAACAACATAACGGATAAAAACATGAGCCGATTTGATGAATTAAAAGGTATTGTAGAAGGAGTTGAAGAAGATATGGGCAAGTTTTACGAAAAAGGAAACAAGGCTGCTGGTACTCGAGCTCGCAAGGGTCTTCAAAATCTGAGAAAACTGTCCCAGGAAGTACGCCTTGAAATCCAAGACATTAAAAATAACGGATAAGTTTTATCCGATTTCTATTGAAAAGCCACTTTATTGTGGCTTTTTTTGTACCTGCTTTTTGAGTTAATGTTATTATAGATCATATAATATATGCGTTCCTCACCACAGCAAAAATTGTCAAAATCGGCTATTAAGGCCTGGCGCGTTTCAACGGCTATTGTTTGTCTGGTTTTTATATTGATCCCTCTCTTCTTTTGGGTATATAACACTTTTAGCCCAAGCAATACGAATTTTTCAATATGGTTGATTGGTAGTATTTCAGCCGTGCTTTTCATTATTTCCGGTTTGATTATATTTTTTCTTCCGGAGATTCGTTGGCAACATTGGTACTACCAGGTTGATGAGCATGAGATAGATCTGCAAAGCGGAATCTTTGTTATCACTCGTACGCTAATACCGGTAAAACGTGTGCAACATGTTGATACACGACAGGGGCCAATCCTACGTTCTTATGGCTTGGCGGATGTCACTATTTCAACTGCTGCTACTACACACCGTATTCCGGCCCTGGATGAAAAAACGGCTGACCAGGTTCGCGATAGAATTTCAAAATTTGCCCGACTTGCTAAAGAAGATGTTTGAAGCACAACGCCAACATCCGGCTGCTGCTCTTGCTAATGCATTTGACATTATCAAAGCTAACTTTATCACTATCCTAATCCTCATATTTGTGGGAACTGGTGGTAAACAAGGGGATTATACTCTGTACTGGATCTTTGGTACTTTTGTGGCGCTGCTTATCTGGGGCGTTATTTCATGGCTTCGTTTTCAGTTTAGTGTTAACGAAGGGGAGCTGAAAATTGAACAAGGGGTTTTTGTTCATAAAAAGTTGTATTTAACCTCCGATCGTATTCAAGTAATAGATATTACTGCGGGTGTTATTCAACGAATATTTGGATTGGTAGCAGTAGAGATAAAAACGGCCGGTAGTAGTTCAAAAGAGGCAAAGATTAATGCCATCAGTCGTCAAGAGGCAGAGAAATTAAAAAAATTACTGCGTAAAGGGGGCGAGCAAGAAACAGAAGAAATATCTGAGAAAGCCAATAAAATATATGCCCTTGATAATCGTGACTTAGTTATTGCAGCAACTACATCCGGTAGAATGGGGGTTGCACTGTCAATTGTGGGGGCCGTATTTTCCCAGTTAGATCAGGTTATTTCGGATCAGGAAATTATTCGATTCATTGAAACGCACCTGCCTAATTTTACCTCTTTTTCTATTGTAGTTATTTCAATAGTGGGGATGATTCTTGCGGCATGGGTGTTGTCATTCCTTAGTACTATTATTACCTATTATGATTTCAAGGTCGAGATACGTGAAGATGATCTGCTTATTTCAAGAGGTCTTTTTGAGCGTAAACAGCTAACAATACCTTTCAATCGTATACAAGCTGTACAGATTAAAGAGGAAATTTTACGCCAGCCTTTGGGGTATGCTTCTCTTGTTATTGAAAGTGCGGGTTATGGCGAGGATCAGGGAAATTCAAATACACTGTTTCCTCTTATATCCAAGGAACGTATGCATGCTTTTATAGATGAAGTGATTCCTGAATACCACGTTAAAGTCGACCATACGGTAAGTATTGGTAAAAGGGGATTGCGAAGATATATACTGCAGATGGTGTGGCTGTCGCTGGGTATTATTGCTGTGGTCTGGAGTATGGTACCTTACGGCGTATATGCTTGGTTTATATTGCCATTTATGTTGTTATTGGGGTACCAGCAATATCGCGATGCTGAGGTGAAATCCGGGGAAGACACGATTATTATGAGCAGTCGCCTGTTAAGTAAAACGACGGCTATAATAAAAAAATACCGTATACAAGCAATAGAAGTTAAACAGAATCCCTTTCAGTCTCGGTTAGACCTTGCAGACCTTATTATACATGTGGCTAGTGGTAACCAAGGGAGGACTTTTAAAGTTCGCGAATTAGTTGATGAACAGGCAACGGCCTATAAAGACTGGTTGGCTAACAGTAAGAGAAAGCGACAGTTGGAAGCTGATATCGATCAAGATCAGTCTTCGGAATCGATAGAGTAACTAAGATTAACCGAAAACGATTCTGTGATAAATCGCCAGTGTAACAATACCGAATATAACATGTAATCCCAATATGAAATAGGGCATAAGAACACCCCACCGTCGACCCAGTATCCCCGGATCTGATATTGGTTTGTCATCTCCGATATAGGGATGACTTTCGGCAAGCATTCCCATAATAGACCCCACAAATATACCGTGGCCAAACCCCCATAAAATACCGGCTGGCCAGTTGGGAGTAACAACCATGGCAGTTAACAGGAAGACATAAAGAATACCCCATCCGGCTCCAATAAGGAGGTGCGCAATAATTCCAACCGTATAAGTTTTTCTCCTATTTTGGATCCCAACAAAACGAGAACCAATGAGGTAGGGGATATCCAGATCGTAGCCAAAGAATTTTAGCAGGTAGATTAGCAAGGTGAGTACAAACGCGCCTATCAAGCCAGAAAGTGCTGCTATTAATAAATTCGCATCCATAATTCCTCCTGTTTTCCGATTATAATCGGTATTACAGTTGAATATGTAACGTCGTAACCGTAGCAAAAAGGCAAGGTCAATTGTTATTCTTCACCTTTTGCACATATATAATAAATAGTAATGGCTGGGCAGTAATGCAACAAGCTTTTAAGCCGTGGCCGGACTCCCGAACTTTTTAAGCGTATTGTAGTGAGATTTGATAGCGATACCCAGTGTCTCGTGGTAGTTATAAGGGACATCATACTTTTGGGCTACCTTACGGACAATATGACTAATTTCGGGGTAATGGATGCTACAAACTTTTGGGAAAAGGTGATGTTCAATTTGATAGTTTAGTCCCCCGATATACCAGCAGAGAAGATGGTTGTCATGTGCAAAATTAGAAGTAGTTTCTAGTTGATGTATCATCCACGCATTTTCAATATTGCCATCTTCATTTTCAGTGGGATGTTCGGTTTCTTCAACAACGTGAGCCAGCTGGAAAATAACCCCTAAGATGACACCCGAAGTAAATTGGAAAATTAAAAAGCCGATAGCCAATTGCCACCAGGTAATCGGGAGTAGAATGTAAGGTAAAACAAGCGTGTAACCGTAATAGAGTATTTTGGTGACAAATAGGATAACCCATTCTTTGAGCGGGTGCGTTTTGTCTTCATAGGGTCCCAGACTAGACTGCAGAAAGTATTTATAATCCTTTACAAATGCCCAAAAGAGACTGGCGAAACCGTAGGCAAAGAAAGCAAGTATATGTTGGGCCTGATGGATGGGTTTATATTCGGCATTGGGAGATAACCGTATAAATGCGGCTACTTCAAGATCTTCATCATGCTCATAAATATTTGTATAAGTATGATGGATAATATTATGCGTGATCTTCCAAATATAGCTGTTAGCTCCTAACATATCGAAGGTATAGCCCAGCCATTTATTTACTTTTTTGTTCGAGGAGTATGCTCCGTGCAATGCATCATGAGATATCGAAAAGCCAATACCGGCCATGCCAACTCCCATTAGAACACAGAGAAAAGCCATGCCTAATAAGTTAAAAGTCCCGCTTATGATGAGACCATAAGTGCCTAAATAAAGGGTAAGTAGTATAATGGTTTTGGTAACCATTTGGGTATTTGCATGCTTAGAGAGATTGTTCTCCTCAAAATATGCATTAACTTTTTGCTTTAATTCACGAGAGAAATTTTGCTGGTCCTTCCCCTTAAAAGAGATTCGAGTTGCTGACATTTTTTATTACACCCTAAGCCGTTGATTTTATTATTCTGGTGCAATAAAGGAAATTACAGGCAGGAAAAAAATTATTCTGATCCGTTGGATGTAAAAGCTTTACGAATAGACTTTTTGAGATGACTCATCTGAATAGGTTTGATGAGATAATCTACATAGTTAGTCTCCTTGGCTCTTGATAAATTATATTGATCGGAATTACCGGTAATATAAATAACCGAGACATCAGATTTTTTTCTGATCTCCTGCATTGCCGATATACCGTCAATATCATCTTTGAGCTGGATGTCCATCAAGATAAGATCGGGTTCAAGCTCAAAAGCATTATCAATAGCATCGCGCCCGGTTATAACTTTATTTAATACATTATGACCAAGTTTCAGGATCATTCGTTCTAATACCATAGAGATGATCATGTCATCTTCTACGATAAGTACATTTTTTTCTGGAATAGATTCACTCATTCGTCTTCCTTAAAACTATCTCAAAAAGTAGTATGGATATTTTGCTATAAATAAAAAATAAGGATACGAATATAGGAAGTTTTCAACTAATTATCCTAATGCAACATCCAAAACCATCATAACACTAAAACCGACCATAGTACCCACGGTGGCAATATCTGTATTTCCACGATGTTGAGATTCAGGAATAAGCTCTTCAACCACAACATATATCATGGCTCCGGCTGCAAAAGCCAGGGCATAGGGTAACAATGGTTGAATCATTAAAACTGCTGCAGCGCCTATAACGGCCGATATTGGTTCTACAATGCCCGAAAGTTGTCCGTACCAAAAACTCTTACCCACTGAAAGTCCCTCTCTGCGTAGAGGCATTGAAACGGCTGTTCCCTCCGGAAAGTTTTGAATCCCGATACCGATAGCTAGTGTAATTGCACTGGCTACCGTAGCACCACCGGCAGCTTCAATCCCCAAAGATGCGGCTCCAAAGAGCACGCCAATAGCCAATCCTTCGGGAATATTGTGCAGCGTTATGGCTAAAACCAATAGTGTTGCTCGTCGCCAGGTTGTGGGTACCCCTTCTGCTTCTTCTACCGGTAAGCCAATATGGAGGTGGGGTAAGTAGGCATCACATATCCGAAGGAAGATACCGCCGGTCAAAAATCCAATCACAGCAGGGAGCCACTCAATCATGCCCTGGGCACTAGCCATATCAATGGATGGGACAAGCAATGACCAAAAGCTGGCGGCGATCATGACACCGGCTGCAAATCCCATCATGGCATCAAGTAGTTTGTAGTTAACACGTTTGGTGAAAAAAACCAGGGCTGCTCCCAATGCGGTAAGCGTATATGTGAAAATTCCGCCAAGCAGGCTTTGGGTGATGGGGCTTAAGCTGTAAAAAAGCTCTTTAAGTTCTGCGAGTTCAAACATTGTTACTTTACTAACTATCCTGTGATAAATTGAATCAGCAATAATAGGAAAAGGTAAGCTAAATCAAAAACTAAAATTAGCTTAGGCTAATAGTTGTATGGGGAAGTATCGGGTTACCCGCAGTCTACTTCCTAGTCTTTTTCCAGAAGATAATGCCGCCGGCTTGTTTACCCACCTCTATGACGTCTGTTCGTTCTAGCTCTTCTATATCGATTATATCAACTGATCCGGCTTGCCCCCCAATTCCTTCTACAGAGACAAAAGCATATTTACTATCGGGCGTAATACTTACCCCATGAGTTACTTTTCGGCTATTGCTAATTTTAGCAACTTCTTTCCCTGATTTCAGATCCCATATCCCGGTGGCTGCTTCTCCCTTATAACTGGCAACCAGGTACTGACCATTATTGCTTACCTCAAGGTTATACGGAGCCTTTCCGGTCTTGAAACGCCGTAGTATTTCCCATTTCTTAATATCTACTTCGATAATTTCATCAGAACCGTTGCCAGCTACGTATACAATATTTTTCTTTGGGTGTGGATCTGCCCATGTTGGTTTAACCTGAGGAGAATTGTTTTCATCTTCAGATAATTTTAAGCGTCGGCTGAGCTCCATGGTTACCGTATTGATCTGCATAAGCTCATCCGTCATCATTGAAACATGGTATTGGTATTTCCCATCATCACTAATGCGCGATCCATGGGGCATAATACCAGTTTTAATCTCTTTGACAACGGTCATGGCTTGCGGATCAACCACTGAAACGGTGCTGGGTTTCATATCCCCATGTAAGTTAAAGTTAACCACATAAAGGAGTCCTGTTGCTTTCGAGATTTCCAAGCTGGCAGGGAACATTCCCAGTTCGGTTCGTTCAACAAATTTGTTGGTAGCCGTTTCAAATTTATAAAGCCATCCATAGGGATTTCCGTGTGCAATGGAGAGATACCAATATTTGCCATCGAGACCTACGTTAATACCATGCGGTCCTTCGGTTTCAGTAGGATATTGCCCCACGGAAATGACATCAGTAACGATGCTTTTTTGAGTCTGGACGTCGTAGGCTATTTGATATACCTCATCGTCTGATTCCGCAGCAACATACGCGTGATACGTTTGTCCATCTGCAGGCTTGGCCGCGACTATCAGTACCAATGCAATGATGAAATAAGAAATACTATGGATGCTTTGTTTCATAGTAATAAGAGGTTATTCTTAAGAATTCATGAATAAGTAGGTATGGTGGGCTTATATCAAACCCCATAAATTTCAAATATTCAATTGGTTCATTGGTTGGCTTTATCCTCTAGCTTGTATGCCCAGATGCCTGAGTTCCAGTCTGATACAAAGATATAACCTTTATAGGGTTGTGGTCCCCAAGTCATAGCAGCATTGGGGATGTGCCCCTCGGGATGAGTCGGGATATGTTTGGCAATTTCACGTCCCTGTTCGTAGAGATTACCCATAAGTTCACCAGAGATATCAACAACCCGGAGCCCAGCATTGTAATAGGCAATATAAAGGGTATCATCTTTGACCCAGAAATTATGAGTACCTGCTTCTGGAATTTGGTAGCGAGCTACTTCTTTGGGAGTATCCCATCCGCCTTCAAACTTAACAAAATGAATCCATCCTGCTGGACGAGTAGGACCCTCATCTACATTAAGGCCATTCGGGAATGCTTCGTCACCGGCTATGATATAGAAGTCGCCGGTAGATTGACTCTTGAAAGGAAAAGCTGCGTGATTCCAACCGCTGGGGTAGGTGTAGCTCCCTAGTTTTACGGGATTATCAAAAGAGCCGGCCCCAGTGTTATGTCGCTCAGGAGATTGTGCCGCAGGGGTACTTCCCACATCCACAGCCACAATACCGTCATCCCAGTTAGAAGAGTATGCAATCCCATTCTCGACCCAGACGTCGTGAACAGAGTGGCCGGGTGTATCAAGTTCGAAGCGGCTTACTGTTTTAGGATTTTTAGGATCACTGATATCGATAATATCATATCGACGACCGTTATTTACAGCAAAAACATGATCCTTGTAAATAAAAGAATTATGTACGCCACCGGTAAGCCCTTTTGTGTATTCCGTAATGATACTCACATTATGGGGATCACTAACATCCAGTATGACAATACCGTTTTTACGATCAGATGCACCTTCGCGGGTAATAATACCTAGGCGTCCGTCTTCAGAAATTTTCACATCATTGACTGTTCGTGCATCAACGGTAACGGTGTCTATAATCGTCATATCAGCGGGATTGCTGACGTCCCAGAAGTAGGTTTCACCATCACCTCCCCAAGTACCTGTAATTGCATAATCTCTCCCGTCAATACCTTCCCATACCCAAAGGTCGGAGGTGTGAACTTCACTGATAAGGCCGTGGCCAACTACTTTTAGGCTTTTTTGCACATTGCGGGTATTAACACGGATTGTGGTTTTTTTTGAGATCGACCCTGATGTGGCAGTAATAGTAAAAAGGCCGGCTTTATTAGCTACAAAGCGTCCATCTTGTTGGATTTGTCCGGAAGCGCTCTCTCCGAGATTATCATCAGTTTGTGAATTAAAAGAAAAACTGATCGGGGCATCTTTGATCGGTTGGTCATTATCATTTTTAGGGGTTGCTTTAAAGTGGACAACCTCACCGGTTTTGACGGTCGTTTTTTTATGCTCCAGAGCTATTGAAGCAACCGGATTTTTGATAATGGTAACCATCCAACTTGCACTGATGTCTCCCACGGTTGCAGTAATAGTAGTACTTCCCTTTTTATTGGTGTGTAGTTTTTCAAATTGACCAACATGGGCAACTTTATCATCAGAAGAAGAAAACTGGACATCTACATCGTCTCTGCTAAAACCTTTGGCATCTGTTACTTCATATTTAATAGGAAGTGTCGTTTGATTGTAAATTTCCCCAGGCATATTAACAAAATTAATATCGGTAATAGGGGGGTAGGCTACCTGAACAGTAATTGTTTTCCTGAGGCGAGAGTCATCAGGTGCTAAAGCATAAGCAATAATTTCAAAAGTACCGGGCTTTAAGGCTTGAATTGAACCATCAGCAGAAATGGGAACGCTTTTGGCATCCCGGGAATAAAAGGCAACAGAATCTTGTACGGTATTTCCATTACCATCCTGAATAGTGCCGTTTAGTTGAGTAGTATCGTCAACCTCTAGGCTTAGGCTTGAAGGTTCTAAGACAATCTTATAGTCAGAGGTTTTTTGCGCCCACGTAGGTACGGCAATAAGAGCAAAAAGAATGAAAGTAATTACAATAGAGATCGCTTTTTTCATAGGAACAGGTTTTGATGTGTAGTTTGCTTTAAAAAAGTGAAAAATGAGACTAAAATGAAGCTAAAAATATCGTTATAACCGTTCGATAGCTGCTGCTTACGTTCTTTTACATTTTTTGAGAGTTATAATTGAATAAGTCTTCATTAACGATCCTTTCCAGAGATATAAGCTGTTTATTGTAACGGTTTTTGCTTACCTTCTTTCATTTGATTTTCCTGTTAGATAAAGCAGAAAAAGTCAATCTTTTGGGAATGACTAAAGCTGCTTAATCATTATTCAAACCAATACGTTTTAAAACTAAAATCATTGCTTTCAATGAGCATCAATTTTGATAAGGAACGCTTTTTACACCGCCATATAGGACCCGACGAAGAGCAGAAAAGCGAGATGCTTTCTGCTATCAAAGCTTCGTCACTGGAACAACTGATGGATGAAACAATACCTGAAGGAATAAGACTTAGTGAAGGGCTCGGGCTTGATGAGCCGATGAGTGAGTTTCGATTCCTGGAAGATTTTAAGAAATTAGCGGCAAAGAATGAGGTTTATGAGTCGTTTATTGGGATGGGGTACCATGATACCTTAACGCCTAATGTTATTTTACGCAATGTGCTTGAAAATCCCGGTTGGTACACGGCTTATACTCCGTATCAGGCTGAGATTGCACAAGGTCGGTTAGAAGCACTGATCAATTTCCAAACGTTGGTTTCAGATCTAACTGGACGTGAACTTGCCAATGCATCGTTGCTGGATGAAGGAACAGCTGCCGCTGAAGGGATGTCAATGCTCTATTCTACACGACGGGGAGCAAAGAGAAAGAAAGCGGAGACGTTTTTTGTATCCGAAAAATGTCACCCCCAAACAATAGAAGTAGTAGAGGGGCGTGCAGAACCGCTGGGTATTGAAGTTATTGTTGGAGACCATAGCGAGCTGGATGTTACAGATGAAGAACTGTTTGGCATATTATTACAATATCCGGCTACTGACGGTTCGGTGGAGGATTATACCAGTCTCATTGAAGCAGCACACGAAAGTGGAGTAAAGGCGATAGTTGCCGCAGACTTATTGAGTTTGACTCTCTTAACCCCTCCCGGAGAAATGGGGGCCGATGTTGTTGTGGGTTCTACTCAACGTTTTGGGGTCCCGATGGGATATGGCGGACCACATGCAGCTTATTTTGCTACAAGAGAAAAGTATAAGCGTAAGATTCCGGGGCGGATAATTGGTGTTTCTCAGGATACGGAAGAAAATCCCGTGTATCGTATGGCATTACAAACCCGGGAACAGCACATTCGCAGAGAAAAAGCAACGTCAAACATCTGTACAGCCCAGGTACTTCTGGCTGTTATTGCAGGATTTTACGCAGTTTATCATGGGCCTAAAGGATTACGACGGATTGCAGAGCGTATTCACGGTTTAGCAAAAATTGCTGATAAGGGATTACAAGAGCTTGGTTTTAATGTAAAGACTGACTGTTACTTTGATACTTTAAAAGTAGCACTGGATAGCCAAGACCAGAAAGAGGAACTTCGGAAGGTTGCTTTGGACCAAGAATTTAATCTCCGATATTTTGATGAAGCGGCAGTCGGTATTGCTTTTGATGAAGTGAAGGATCTGGATCATGTGAAGCAGCTGCTCGATATTTTTGCTGTGGTACAAGGAATCGAAAATAGTGTTGATGTTGCTGCGCATTCCAAATCGGTTGAAGTCAATTACACGGAAAGGCTGTCTCGTACATCTAACTATCTGGAACACCCGGTCTTTAATTTATACCACTCTGAGCATGAGATGCTACGATACCTCAAGAAGCTGGAGAATAAAGATCTTTCTTTGGTGCATTCCATGATCTCGCTGGGCTCTTGTACGATGAAACTCAATGCTACAGCAGAGATGATTCCGCTGACTTGGGCTGAATTCGGCAAAATCCATCCCTTTGCACCCGCAGAGCAGGCTCAAGGATATCACGAACTATTTGAAAAGTTTGAGGACCAGCTTAAGGCGATAACGGGATTTCCCGCTGTTTCGCTGCAACCCAACTCCGGTGCGCAGGGTGAGTTTTCTGGCTTGATGACTATTCGAGCTTATCACAAGCATCATGGCGACGAGCATCGCAATGTCACTATAGTCCCTGATTCGGCTCATGGTACGAATCCTGCAAGTGCTGTTATGGCTGGGATGGAAGTGGTAGTTACCAAGTGTGATGAACATGGCAATATTGATCTCGATGACCTTCGCGAAAAGGTGGAAGCGAATAAAGAAAATCTCGCTGCACTGATGGTTACATATCCATCAACGCATGGGGTATTTGAAGAAGATATAAAAGAGATCTGCCAGGTTATCCATGATAATGGTGGATTAGTTTACATGGATGGAGCCAATATGAATGCCCAGGTAGGGCTTACCAGTCCTGCAGAAGTTGGGGCTGATGTGTGTCACCTCAACCTCCACAAAACATTTTGTATTCCCCACGGCGGTGGTGGCCCGGGGATGGGACCTATAGCTGCTACCGATGAGTTGGGGCCTTTCTTGCCCGGCAATGCTGTCATCGAAACCGGCGGCGAGCATGGTATTCCTGCTATTTCAGCAGCCCCGTGGGGGAGTGCTAGCATTCTTACCATTTCATATGCATATATTAAGATGATGGGGGCCGAGGGATTAACTGAGGCGACAAAATATGCGATATTAAATGCGAACTACCTTAAAGAGCAGCTGAAAAGTCACTACCCGATCTTGTATACAGGTAAAAATGGGCGAACAGCACATGAATTTATCGTGGATCTGCGTCCATTTAAACAGTCTGCCAATATTGGTTCTATTGATTTGGCCAAACGGCTAATGGATTATGGTTTCCATGCCCCAACGATGTCGTTCCCGGTGCCGGGTACACTGATGGTTGAACCAACGGAAAGCGAATCCAAGGAAGAGCTTGACCGTTTCTGTGAAGCGATGATTGCGATACGAGAAGAAATTCGGGAGATCGAAGAAGAGCAGGCGGACTCCGAGGATAACGTACTTAAGAATGCTCCCCATACGATGCGGGTAGCAATGGCCGAAGATTGGGATCATCCCTACAGTCGCGACAAAGCAATATTCCCGCTCGACTTCCTACGGTTCGATAAGTTTTGGCCGGCGGTTAGCCGTGTGGATGATGCTTATGGTGATCGTAACCTTATGTGCAGTTGTGTTCCGATGGATGCTTATGCCGAAGGACAAGAGCCGGAGGCAGTGGAATAAATATTTATTTCCACTACTAAACAGCTTAGCCCGCGGATGAATCCGAGGGCTAAGTATCTTTTTTAAAGCCCACTTAAAGTGGGCTTTGGTTTTTCTTCTTAGCCTGGTGCTTCATCTTCAGGCGGAGAGGGGAACAGCTTTCTATTATCATAATCAATCTCATGCTTATCTAAAAAAGCTGCGAATTCATCTTTATATGTTATTTCTGAATGGTGTTCTTTCTGCCTTTTGATATAATTGATGGTGGTCGGAAGCAGCGATTTGTTAATGCTAAAAGCACCATATCCTTTCTGCCACCGGAACTTTTCTTTATCAAAATGATACTTGTTGAGCCATCTTGAGGAACTACCTTTGATAATTTGAGCTGCTTTACTGACCGGAAATTTAGGTGGCATAGTTAATAAAATATGCAGGTGAGTTTGAGTACCACCAATGGCTAATATTTTTAGTTCCTGATCTTCAGCATGATCTCGGATATAAGATTGGAGTTGATGCTCGAAATCTTGTTTCAGGCTTGGTGCTCGATATTTTGTGCTGAAAACAAGATGAATATAAATTTGTGAATAAGTATTGCTCATATCATACTCTTGATTTGTTGACCTTTAAGAGTATGATCGATTTGAAAAGAAATACTCACAAAAATTTTCTTCATGGAAGAGTCTGCTGCTATTTTATCTAGGGATGAATCCGTAGGCTAAGCATCTTTTTAAAGCCCACTTAAAGTGGGCTTTGGGTTGTCTTCTTAGCCTGATGATTCATCGTCAGGCGGAAAGGTGAATGGCTATATAATTTCGTTGAAATTATTTTCGGCTTATAAAACTCTTAATTTTCATGTCGCCCATTAATGTACGATGTACCGGACACTTTTTTGAGATATCCAGCATACGATCGAGTTGTTTCTCACTGAGGTCGCCCTCGATAATAAGTTCCTTTTCAATAACATCTATCTTACTATTAGGGTCATCACAGTTTTCACAGTCCTCATTGTGCCGTTTATTGTGGCGAAGTTCCATATACATATCATCAACTTTCCAACCCTTTCTGTTGGCATACATTTTTACCGTCATAACGGTGCAGGTTCCCAGAGACATCAGTAAATAATCATATGGGTCAGGCCCCTTGTCCTTTCCGCCTTCAACAGAGGTAGGTTCATCGCCCAAAAGCTCGTGACTGCCGGCAGTTAAGGTAGTAGTAAACTCTTCATCTTTGGGTAAGTGTGCATGCACAATTTTTTTCTTGTTGGAATCAGTTGCCATAGTGTAATTGGGTTAGGTGAAGATTAATGTATGTAATCTGCCATAACGTAATGATATGTTGGCTGGGTTTCATTGGTTATTCAAACTGGGATAACATAATCATTATTGAGAGTTAAAAGTTAGGCTACGGTCAGTTAATATATGATTCCTTTCTTAAAGAAAAACTGCTATCAATTATGACTAACAAACGTACTGTAGATATTGTAGTGCTTTCAGACTTACACCTGGGTACCGTAGGATGTCATGCCATAGAATTAACCCAATATTTAAATTCCATTGAACCTCAAACTTTGGTACTTAACGGAGACATATTTGATATCTGGAATTTTAAAAAGTATTACTGGCCGGAATCACATATGCAGGTGGTAAAATGTTTTTTGAGCCTGATGGCTAATGGTACCGATATCTATTACTTAACGGGTAATCACGACGAAGTTATTCGCAAAATTACAAGTCTGCAGTTAGGTCCCCTGTTTGTTAAAGATAAGCTAGTACTGGATCTAAATGGTGAAAAGTGCTGGATTTTTCATGGTGATATTTTTGATATCACCATGAAGCAGACCCGATGGATTGCTAAAATCGGGGGCAAGGGATATGATATGCTTATCCTGTTAAACAGGGCGGTAAATTGGCTGCTTAAAAAGATGGGTAGAAATAAGATTTCTCTCTCCAAAAAGATCAAAGACAGTGTGAAAAAAGCGGTACGGTTTATAGATGATTTTGAAGTTTCCGCGATGGATTTGGCCATACAAAATGGATACGATTACGTGATATGCGGACATATTCACCAACCTAAAATAAGAGGATATGAAAATGAAGAGGGGTCGGTTATTTATATGAATTCCGGGGATTGGATCGAGAACCTGACCGCTCTCGAATATAATGGCAAAGGGTGGGAGATGTATAGGTATGCCGAAGATGACTTTATTGATAAAGAGCAGTCGGTAAGCATTCCGGTACGACAACGCTTTAAAGAGGTAGAGCTGATAGGATGAATATACTCTATGGCATTCAGGGTACGGGGCACGGACATATCAGCAGGGCGCGGGAGGTTCTCCCCGAACTGCAAAAGCATGCAGTGGTGGATGTAATGGTCAGCGGACATAACAATCAGTTGTCTATAAAAGAGGATATTAAATATCAGAAGTATGGGATAAGTCTTTCGTATGATAATAACGGGGGAATTGCGGTATTGGATACTCTTCGTGATTTTCGGCCGATCCGGTTTCTTAGTGATGTACAGTCAGTATTTGTCACGGATTATGATTTAGTAATAAGTGATTATGAACCGGTATCGGCTTGGGCGGCCAAGTTGGAAGATGTACCTTCAATTGGCTTGAGTCATCAAGCTTCTTTTCTATCTGCTTTAACGCCGCGGCCTCCCCAAAAATCATTGGTTGCAGAAGTACTATTCAAGCATTTTTCTCCAGTAGATTACCCTATAGGATTTCATTTTCTGCAATATGATCACTTTATAGAGCCTCCAATTATTCGTTCAGCTATTCGGGAGGTCGAACAGTGTGCCGGGAATCATGTGACGGTGTATCTTCCCGCGTATCATCACAAAGTATTGCAAGAGATATTTGCTCCTTTTACCATGGTTGATTGGCATATTTTTTCACCCTATTGCGAACAGTACCATCGGAAAGGTAGTACTGAGGTTCATCCCATTAGCCATCAACAATTTCTAGATAGTTTTGCCTCTTGCAGGGGCGTTATCTGTAATGCAGGATTTGAAACCTGTTCTGAAGCAATGTACCTGGGAAAAAAACTATTGGCTGTGCCTATCCGAAATCAGTATGAGCAAGAATGCAATGTTGCTGCCTTGAAAAGTATAGGAGTTGAAACTGTTGAAACATTAAATAACTGCGAAAAAGAGCTAAAGCAATGGTTGGACCAAAAAAAACTATTAAGATTGGATGCTATCGCTGATCCTAAAATGATAGTTGAAGAGATTATAAAACAAGCTGATGCCCTTACGACTAAACAATCCCAAAATCGTAGTCGATCTGGGCTAAGACTCTTCTAAGGCTGACCCAAACCCATATCGTTCTTTTAGGATATTGTGGTGGTGTTGTTCATGACCAGCTATGATATAGACAAGAGCTCGTACTGATACGGTAACTCCGTTTGCAGTTCCTTTTCGAAGCGTTTGTTCTTTATCAAAACTGTTGAAAAGACTGATATTAGCATTCCGAAGCGCATCATATTCAGTAGATAAACTTTGAATGCTTCGACTGTCAAAGTTGGCATTCTTAACGTATTCGTCTTGGTCATAGCCGGGAAGAGATTGTTCTTCACCCCGGCTAATGCTAAGCGCCCGGTACGCCATAATACGTTCGGTATCGATAAGATGACCAATGACTTCTTTCACACTCCATTTGCCTTCTTCATAACAATAGCCAGCCTCTTCCGGAGCTAGCTGTTGTATAAAAGCATAGGTTTTTTGTCCTTGATTAATGAGCGCTTGTAGTACATTTGATTCGGTAACCCGTTCTATATATCGTTGATAGAATTCTCCATATTCATTGGGTGCTGGAGTATTTTCTTCCCATGTGAAAAGGGCCATAGAGGGTGTGACATTTTAGGTTTAAGTTTGCTAAAAATTAGTAGTTTGAGCGTTCAGATAAAAATATCATGAAATAAAAAAGGCCGGATTACTCCGGCCCCAAAAGAAAATGAATAGATTTTACTGATTGACCGTGTGACTTTCATAAGTCACATCAGAAGCAGTTTTTCCACTTTGCTTAGTTACCTGCTTGTGGGGATATGCCACCCCGTCTACTATTTTCCAGTTGGAATTTTGGGTTTCTACGTTCACCTGTTTACCAGCTCGGGGATTAAATTGCTTATACCGAATAATATCGGGATAGTAATCTTTAGGATCGATCAGTAAAACTACATTTGAACCATCTACGGATACATTGATTTTGTTGTATGAGATGCCCTCTATTTCTTCCGTTTCTATAAACTGAGGGTCTACCTCTCTCGCATTCATGGCAATAGATAGGAAGCTCCTGTTGAGCGTGCTTTTGAAATTTTTTGCGGATTGTGGGGGAAGCGACCGCTCACGACCGCCCATTGTCATGGTCCCAGAGCCATCTTTGTAGTCGAACTTAATCTTACCCATGGGACCTTCAATTGTTTGTTTAATAGCGTCGGGGAAGTTGATAGTAAGCTGGGTAGGCAGCTTTTGTCCTCGCATGGTTACCTCACCGGTAAGAGTAAGGGTGTTGAGTTTGGTATCGGTTTTGATAACTGCATTTGCCATTTTGTTGAGCAGCTGTTTTCCTTTTTGAGCGTCCCCATCTACTACTTTTTGTTCGCTACCCGGTTCTGGAATAGAAATATCAATTTTATTGACATCACCATATTTTTGTAGCTGGTTACCGATCTCATCCTTATTACCCACAACAAGGATTTCTAGTTTTTCAGGATTAAGATACTCTTGGGCTACTTGTTGTACATCTTCGATAGTTGTGTTTTTAACACCTTCAATGTACTGCTCAAAAGCATTTTCAGCCAGTCCTCGGTATTCGTAGGACATCTGCTTGCGCAGTACTTCCTCGTAGCTGTCATACTCAAATACCGAAGAATTTAAGATTTGGTCCTTAGTATCTTGCAGTTCTTGTTGGGTAATAGGTTCCTCTTGTAAACGTTCAATCTGTTTTATGATAGCATCAATAGCCTCTGAGGTAGTTGAGCTTTTTGTTTGAACGCCGGCAAAGAATACTCCCGGATAAAAACTATTCATTCCATATTGGCCAAATACAGCATAAGCAAGTCCCAGTTCAGTGCGTACTTTCTGCATCAAACGCCCTGAAAATCCGCCACTTAAAACACGGTTCATCACCTGTATTTTCGGATAGTCTGGATTGTCCCGTAGTCCACCTAAATGGCCCATTAAGACGAAACTCTGATTTACGTCAGATTTGTTAATGAAATTGATAGAACTTTTGGCTTCATAGTTTACCTCAGGGAAAGTAAGCTCATTCTCATTGCCGGCAGGTATTTCGCGAAATGCATTACGTAGCTTTTGCTTCATTTCAGAGGCGTCAAAGTCACCCACAACGCCAACCATCATATTTTCAGCCACGAAATTGCTTTTGTGAAACTTTACTATGTCTTCACGACTGATATTATTGATAGTAGCATACTCATTATTTCGGCCATATACAGAGTTTTTGCCATAGATAAGTCGTTTAAATTCGCGGGATGCAATTTGCCGTGAATTATCATTACGACGTGATATTCCAGACTTTTGTTGCTTTTTAGTGAGTTCAATTTTGTCTTTAGGAAACGCAGGATTTGTTAACACTTCAATAAAGACCGGAAGTAACATTTCAAAGTCTTTTTTGAGTACATCCATACTGGCACTGCCAGATGAAAACCCCATACCAGTTTCAATGCTGGCAGCTTTGTTTTCAAGCAATGCGTTTAGAGAGTCAGCAGGGATATTATTAGTTCCCCCGGATCGTATTACAGAACCGGTAACTGATGCAAGTCCTGCTTTTTTATTAGGAACCTGCACGCCCCCCGTTTTAATTCTCGCATTAACATTTATAAGTGGGAGTTCATTATCCTGCACCAAAAAGAATTTAATGCCGTTATCAGTAGTAAAGGTTTCTACTTGAGGCTTCTCAAAATTACCTAACTCAGGGAATTCAAGCTTTTCGTGAGCACTGAGCTCTTGAGAAGCAGAAATATCACTTGACGGTGTTTCAGCAGTTTGTTGGGAGCCGGTGCAAGAAGTAATAAATGCAACCAGCAACATTAATATACTTAGTTTCTTCATAGTAATAGAATACTTTGTGTTCATAAGTTGTTGGAGTTGTGAATTACTTACTGGCATCAGCCACTTCTTTTTCCTTTTCAGATTTAGTAACGATGGCTCCAACAGTACGGTTGTCTTTCGTTAAATACTCTTTAGCTACCCGTTGAATATCGTCTACTGTTACATTCTGAAGCTTTTCTAGATCAGTGAATACTTTACGCCAATCGCCTCTCAATGATTCTGCGGAAGCTAAAGAGGAAGCAAGGCCAGAGTTTGAGTCAAGACTGCGAATTAAATTAGCTCGGGCATTGGTACGGGCCCGATCCAGTGCTTCTTGTGAGACTTCTCCCTGTTTGACTTTCTCAATCTCATCGAGAATAGTTGTTTCCATAGTATCTACTCCAACACCTTGATTGGGGATGGCCAAAGTGGCAAAAAGCGTTTCATATTTTGCACCCGGATATCCATTGAAAGCACTAATCTGGAGGGCCGTTTTTTCTTCAACCACCATTCTTTTATATAGTTTTGAAGTACGTCCACCTGATAATATGCTTCCTAAGAGTTGTAAGGCCTGGAAGTCAGGATGCTCTTGGGAAACAGTGTGGTATCCCATAATAAAGAACGGCTGTGACTGGCCTTTGATAGTGAAACGACGTTCTCCTCGTTGTTCGGGTTCTTTAGTATAAACTGGTGGTGGTTCGGGACCCGATTTCATATCACCAAAGTATTCTTTTGCAAGCTTTTTTGCTTCTTCTGCTTTTACATCGCCTGCTATGGCAAAAGTGATATTGTTAGGAACATAATAAGTGTTATAAAACTCTTGGGCATCTTCCATGGTGGTTGCTGTGATATCGGAGTTCCAACCCACGGTTGGACGACCATAAGGATGAGCAGTAAATGCTACAGCAGCAAACTCTTCAAACAATTTACCAATGGGCTGAGATTCAGTGCGCATCCGGCGCTCCTCACGTACAACCTCTTTTTCCTTATAGAACTCTCTAAACACCGGGTTTTTAAAACGGTCTGATTCTAGACTGAACCACAATTCCATACGATTTTCAGGAAGGCTGTAAAAATAATTAGTACGATCTTGGCTGGTAGTGGCATTCATTCCCGTACCGCCGTTGCGATCTACGATCTGTGAAAATTCGTTATTGACCACGTATTCACCGGCCTTTTCCTGCAGCTGCTTAAACTTGTCCCAAAGCTTGTTCATTTTGACCGTATCGGCTTTAGGTTGATACTTTTCAGCCAGCCATTCTTGATAGGTATTGTCAAGCTTTTTCAGCACTTTCTTTTCAGCTTTCCAATTGTTAGTGCCCACGGTGTGAGTACCTTTAAAAGCCATATGTTCGAAAATATGGGCCATACCGGTATGGCCGACGGGCTCGTTGGCTCCGCCTACATTAACGTAGGTGGCAAAACTAACCACGGGAGCTACCGGGCGTTCAATGATGATAAATGTTAGGCCGTTATCGAGGGTAAATTCTGTTACTTTATTTTCAAATTTGTCTAACGATTGTGCATTTGCTGGTTGTATTGAAAAACCGACGAAAAGCACGAGCATTGAGAGCACTGGTAAAATACGTCGTAGCATCTTTGATCCTTAGTTTTAGTTTATAGGTTGTGTGGATGAAATGTTATTGAATGTATATAAGTATGTAAAGAGAGATGGTCTATATTACTTATTTATAATGTTAGTGGTATAACGTTTGCTGATAACTACTTATCTCGGTAGAGTGCAATTCAGTATGATTTGATCTTTGATTAAGAAAGCAATTTTGGAATAGGGTAAACAAGAGAGGTCAAGACCAAAAAGAGAGGGCAGTGTTACAAGAATTAAACGATCTTAATATTGCTTTTTTTAATGCATTCAATGATTGGGCGTTCGCTGATTGTTTAGAAAACTTGCTAATAGCATCAAAAGGGTGGCGCTGTAACGGTAGCTCGTAGCATTATTCCCCTTTTAAGCTACTGAAGATTGATAATATAACCTATAATTATGGCATTACTTTTCTAAATATTATAGGGAGAAGTCCTAAAATTATAACAAAACATTAAAAATACCTGCAATTGAATTATGAAAAGCATGTATCAGATAGGTAGTTTTAAAAACTACCCTAAAAGAATTCTCTTATTGGAAGTTTGAGCGTCGTGGGCGAAAGATCAATAGAATTCTCAAAACTCTTAGTTGAATTTTTAAAATTGTGTATGGTTAACTAAACGTTAACCAGCAAGTAAATAAGCTGTTAGAATACTTTAGTTTTGAACAGCTTTTTTAAACCCTTTAATGATTATAAGAATTGGAATAACAGTGCCGAAGAAAAGGGGGAGGGTCTCTGTTATTGTAGTATCCGGATTATTGATATGTATGATACTTAATAGTCCAACCATAACACCTAGCAACAGAACGCCCAATAGTATAGTTGCTGTGGATTCTTTATTGAACAAAAGTTGGCCTATTTGAATAAAAAAATTGTTATCAGTGGACATAACGTTGGGTTCCATGTTAGTTTTTTACCGGCACTGGCTGATGCTCCTTCTTCCACTATGTTGGCTGTAGCACCAGAGGTGTCGTTGTTGTTAAATAAAATATTGGGTCTGGGATACACCAGACCCAATATGAATTATTCATCACTTGTAACTGCTTTTACACCATAATAAACGCCAACACCAATTGCGACGCCAACGACAAAAGCTCCGGCTACCATAGCTCCGCCTGCTGCTACTGCTGCAGCCCCGGAAAGTGTTACAGGTTCACCACCATTGGTATTCTTGATTTCGTGATTATTTAATTCGGTAAGACCAAATTCATCAATATTATTAAAAGTGGAGTGTTTTTTTGCTGTTGCTTTCATGGTAAAATAAATTTATAAATTATGAATAGATTATTTTTTGCTATCCGTTTTGATAGCAGTAATAACACCTAAAACCATTCCTGCAACCAACGCGAGGTAACAGGCAAGCACTATGGCATGAGCCGTAGACTCTGTGAATTCCATATGTAAGGTGTTAAGAATGAATGAAGATATGTGTTTATTTATCAGATGCGGCTGCTGCTGCGACTCCTGCTGCAACGCCGGCTGCTGTTGCTGCGCCTACTGCAGCAGCTACTGTAGTGGCTGAATAGGTTACTCCTAGAATAGTTAGAGCGATGAAACCACCATCGACTTCTGTTAATGATTCATCATCTAATTCTACGAGTTCCATGTGATCTAAATTATCCATGATTATTTTATTTAGTTATTGGTATGTTTTGATCTAAATATTAGATCCATGTGAAATAAATAGTGGCCGACTGAACAAATAAATACAGTGACATATTTTTTTGGTAGAACCACCGCTGATTTTGCGTTGCTTTTTATTCGAGAGTTCTTCAAACCCTACAATAATTTTTCCTTTCTCTTCATAAACATAGCTTTGTCGGTATTGATCATAGCTGATGGGACAGTCAAACTCTTCTTTCAATTCGCGAAGGAATTTATAAAGCCAGCGTTCCGAAATATCTAACTTATTCGCAAGTTCTTCTGGTGGACCGGTACTCTTTCTTCGAATCATAGCATCAAGACGTCGAATACGGGTCAAGTAGGTGCGAAGTGACATATTGAATAGGTTTTAGTTGACGGTTTGATCTAATTGTGATAAAGGTTTTCCGTTTAAAATGGGAAACTGTTTTTGCCAGAGTTTGTAATAGGCTTCCTCCTGCTCCATAAGTTCTTGATGGGTACCTTGCTCCACAATTTGCCCTTCATCCAAGACACATATTTTATCTGCCTGAAAGACGGTACTCAAGCGATGTGCAATAAGAATGATAGTTTTATCCTGTTCGGTTAAAAGTTCTATCGTTCGTTGAACATGCTGTTCAGAGGAGGAGTCCAGAGAGGAGGTAGCTTCATCCATGATTAAAACTTCAGGTTCTTGATAAAGGGCTCTTGCTATGGCAATGCGCTGCTTTTGTCCGCCAGATAGACTGGCTCCATTTTCTCCAAGATATGTTTCAAAGCCGTTGGGGAGATCTTCAATGAATTGCATTATTTTTAGCTGTTTACAAATCTCGATGATTTTCTCCATATCGGGGTTAAACTTTCCCACTGCAATATTGTCAATAACGTTTCCGGCAAAGAGGTCAATATCTTGGGGAACTACAGATATGTTATCTCGGAGACTCTCATTTGTTATATAGTCTAGGTTTATATCTCCAATCATTACCTTTCCATCATCCAAAGGGTACAGTTTTTGGAGAATATTAATAATGGTTGTTTTACCGGATCCGCTTTCTCCGACAAAGGCCGTAATTTTTCCTTTGGGAATAGTAAGATTTAGATCTTCAAATACAGTAACTCGAGAACCATACCGGAAATGAACCTCCTCGAATATGATATCACCGGTGGATTCAGGATTTAATTCCATTTGTTGGCCTTCCTCTTCTTTTTCCAAATCCATAATTTCGAAAAGGCGGTCAGCGGCAATTAAGGCATCCTGTATGGTTTTGTTCATGCCGATAAGTTTTTCTGCAGGTCCTGTAAAGTATCCGATTACAGCATAGAAAGACATAAGCTCTCCGGTGGTAATAGTGTTATCCATTACATAATAGGCACCCAACCAGAGTAGGATGATTGTAAATGTTCTTGAAGTGAAGGTAGAGGCATTACCTGCAAAAACCGAGTTTAAACCGGACTGGTAAATCGATTTCAATAATTTAACAAATCGCCCTTCTGTTTTGATGTTTGCATAGTCTTCAAGTCCAAACTGTTTAATAGTAGAAACGGAGTTCAACGATTCTACCAGCTGAGATTCCAGATCAGCTGCATTTTCCATCACCTCGCGTTGCGTTTTCTTATTAATTTTATTGGTAATGAAGTAAACAAGTACATAAACGGGGATGATTGCGAGCATTACCAGACCCAGTTTCCAGAAGTAAGTAAACATAAGGCCGAAAGAGAAGAGTACTACAAATATATTTACAGCCAGGTTAATGGAAACATCATTGATGAATGTCCGAATTTTTACGGCATCATTGATTCTGGATATGATTTCACCAACACGCATGGAGTCAAAAAAGCGTTGTGGAAGTTTGAGTAGATGTTTATAGTATCCTAAAATAAGCCGTGCATCAATGAGCTGACCGGTTTTGAGAGTGAAAACGGTTTTGGTAGCACCGATAAAGATTTGTAATAATAGTAACACCACCATCCCTATACCCAGTAGGTTGAGCAAGTTTTCATTCCCATCGGGGATAACATGGTCAAGGATAAGTTGTACAAAGATGGCCGTGGATAAACCAATGATAGTAAATAATGCCGCACCAAATAGGGCTTGTCCCAGTACCTTTTTATGGGGCTTCAGTAAAAACCAAAGTCGGCTAAGTATAGATACTTTCTCATCACCCGTTTGAAAGTCATCATCAGGCATCAGTAAAACCAAAACGCCGGTCCACTGTTCCTTAAACTCTTCATGAGGTATTTCATGAAGTTTTCCATCTTGTGGGTCCATAACCACAATATGGGTATCGTTTGCCTCATAAATAACCACATAATGGTGGAGAACTTCCTTTACGACTACGTGAGCAATGGTAGGGGTAGGAATTTTAAAGAGGCTGTCAAACTCTCCTTTTACTCCCTTGGCCGAGAAGCCAAGTTCTTCAGCAGCTTCTATCATGCCTAATACATTTGTCCCTTTTTTGTCAGTAGAGGCATACTGACGAATTCGTGCAATAGGTAACTTTAGATCATAGTGTGCTGCAACTGATGCTAAACAAGCTGCTCCACAATCAGTTATATCGTGTTGTTTGATGCCAACCTTGCGTTCTTTAAGCCACATATATCGTAAATCTGTTTGTTTTTATTACTCGTATTACCGACTTCTGAATAGAAGAAAAATAAAAGAGAATATTATCGGAGGGCTACTTCTTTATCTTTTGAATTTTGACCATCCCATTTAGGATTTAGCCAGTCATCTACATTATCATACAGTAATTGAAATAGACTGCGTTCCGTGATAGTAAAGCGCGCCTGGATGGTCATCCCTTTTTTTAACCTGCCACGGTATCCATTTTTTAATTTCATATATGATTGGTTCAGGCTACTTTTTACAATAAATACTGGCTGTTTATTAATAACAGTAACATCATTTGAAATTTCTGTTACTGTTCCTTTAAGCATTCCCCACTGATTATAATCAAAGGCAGATACTTGAAATCGAGCCTCCATTCCTTCTTTTATCAGTCCAATATTTTTTGGTGATACATAGCATTCCGCAATAAGGCCAGTGTTTGGAGAAATTTCTGCTAGTGGTTGATTGGGCGTAATGAAACTACCTTCATAAATTCCTTGCATGTTTTGGATAGTTCCTGAAATTGGGGCCCTGATAATATGTTGCTCTTGTTCCCTTTTAAGCTGTTCTCTTTTTGTCTTGAGCTGATCTAATTCTTCTTGATACGCTATTTGATCAGCCTGCCATGTGTTTATTTGCCGGTCAAGGAGCAGTTGTAATTTGTTTTGAGCGGCTTCTAATGCATATGCTGTTTCTTCATATTTTGCTTTACTAAGCATGTCGCGCTTGAACAGTTTTTGATTTCGTCCATGTCTTTTTTTGATTTTATTTACTTTTTGCAGATGCCCCCTGATTTCTTGTTTGATCTGTAAAAGAGAATGGTTGTATTTAGGGGTCTCCAGTTCCATGTTGCGTTGAATGGTGGCGGAATCAATTTGCCCTAATTTTGATAAATCCCTGAGATAACGAGTTACTTGTTTTTGTCGCTTTGAGTTAAAACGTAACTTTTCTTTCAGCAAAGGAGCAGCAACAATTGCTACCTGCTCACCTTTTTTGATGGATATATTTTCTTTAATGTTTAGTTTATCAACTTTTCCTGAAACTAATGACGTTAATTTGTTGCGTTCGGTAGTAGGTTGAATAACTCCACGACTTTTGACACTTACATCCACATAAATAAAGGGTAATGCCAGAAGAGAACTAATAACAAATAAAACAGCAGTAATATAGATTAACTTTGTTTTTACTGAATGTTTCTGAAAGTTCGATTCGGCAGAATTTTCTATAATTTCCTTCGGGAATAGTTTTTTGTCCATATTGATGCAACAATTTTGGATGGAGAGAATTAAAAGGCGAAGGGAATTCCCTTCGCCTTTTGCGAATAAATAGTAATCAACTAGTTATTGTCTTTTAACAAATCTCTAAACGGATCTGGTATGCAACCGCCATCATCAGGATCATTGGGGTCATCCCATACACCTGTATCTGTACTGCCACCTTCAAAACTTTTACTTTCTTGAGGTGTTAATTCGGTTAGGTTTAGATTTTCTAACTTTTTGCAATCATGCATAAAGACCTCTTGTTATGTTATGTATATTTATGATGAGTAGTTTCTTACGAAACGTTTGCAAGCAATATTAAAGGAGGGGAAAAGTAAATAGCTACCTTTAGTCATTTTTTCTAATGCTGTTGATTAGATTGCTGTTTTCATTTATAGCAAGAAGTGTTTGAATTTCTTTTCTCTGTTCAATGCAAAATTTATTGAGAGTAAATGTCCCCGTAGATCTAATTTTTTTTAGAATATTTTTCCGATGATTATTGACGGTATGGTGACTTCGTGACCAACTCTTTGCTATTTGCTTTGTTTTTTTTCCTTTTGATATTTCAAGCATTGTTTGAAGTTCAGTTTTAGTTAAATGTGCCTCAAGGTCGTTTTCTAGGATATTTGTTTGTTGTGTTTTTTGTTCCTGATTCAGAAAAGTCATAATTCTATCACTAACCAAAGACTGTTCTTTGCCTATTTCTTGGATTGCTCCAAGTAAGTATTCAACTTGGTCTTGTGGATGTACAAAGTTTATGTGGGTACACCCAAACTGAAAGAACCAAAATAAGTGGTTTAGCCTACCTAAGAGGGTGATAGAATGGTTAGATTTGCAAAGTTTTTCTACATGCTTTGTCTTTAAAAAGAATAAACACCTTGTGTCTATTAATAAACGTTGCTTTACATATGGTGGGGATGGGGATATGACTGTTTTTATTGATTCTCTGGAATGATGGATTACGGTATAATTTTTTTCAGTTAATAACTTAGATAATGCTTTTGCTTCTATATTACTGGGATGTAAAAGGTGTATAGTCATTTCTGAATGTACCATTTCAACTCTGATATTAGCCAACATATTATTTTGAAAGAGAGCTGTACTAAAAAACAAGAGTAGGCCTAAACTCAGATGTTACAATTTATCTATTAAAATAAATTAACCCTTTTGTTGTGGTACGAATTGATTTAGTGTAAGGAAGGACCCATATATTTTCTCCCTGGTTGAGGTTTAATTGCCTAGCCCCATTTCAGTAAATTGTATTTAAGTAGTTTTTGCAGAAGAGATGAGAGATACAAGGAGCAAATTATTTTAGTAAGGGTGAAGAGGACAAGCAGTGGCTACTGCTGAACAGAATTAATTTCATATTCTAAATCGAATGAAATTTGAAGGAGGGGAGATAAATCAAAAGTAGATATAGCAATTCGAAATTAATTTAGAATTGCTGATTTGGTATACAAATGGAATTTAAAATAAAAGACGTGATATTATGTTCATACCGATTTTGGAAATAAAAAGAGGCTTTATTTTCAGTAATAAATATTAAGCGGTGTAGTATTTAGCTTTCCCCGTCTTTCAGGTAATCCTGAGTGATTTTCCGGGTTTGCTCAGCTCCCATATACTTTTCCAGATCATACAGGGTAATCCGCTTTTCACCGTCATGAAAGGAATATGTCAAATGACCACTTTCAATTTCACGTTCTACCTCACTGGTCTTCATATCTAACATATCACCAACTTCTTCCAGAGAGAACATCGATCGCATAATACTATCTATAATTTATTTAGCTTGGTTGATCAATTGGCTCTAAAATAGAAAAAATCAACTTTTTTACTAGTCGAATATAAACTATTAACAAAACAGTAATAAATATAAGGGTATAAACGCTTTAAGTCAGATTTAAAACTTCTTGATGGCGAAAACAGGAAGTAATATGATCATTAACCATACCTGTAGCTTGCATATGAGCATATATTATAGTGCTGCCAATAAATTTAAAGCCTCGTTTCTTCATATCTTTGCTTAATTTGTTCGATGTTGGAGTATTGGCAGGAACCTCCTCTAAAGACTTCCATTCGTTTTGAATGGGTTCTCCATCAACAAAATCCCATATATAGTTACAGAAGCTTCCGAACGTTTCCTGAATCTCATTAAAACATTGAGCATTATTTACAGCTGACCTTATTTTATTTTCATTTCTGATTATTTCAGGATTTTTGAGTAGTTCTTGCACCTTTTTTTCATCAAATCGCGCTACTTTTTGTACATCAAAATTGGCAAAGGCGTTTCGGTATCCAGTCCGCTTTTTAAGAATAGTACTCCAGCTTAATCCCGCTTGGGCACTTTCGAGCATGATAAATTCAAATTGGGTGGTATCATCCCATACAGGTACACCCCATTCTTCATCATGATAAGTAACATATTGTTCAAAAGTACCTTCGCACCAGTCGCATCTAGTAGGCATAATTGGATTTTTTAAATTAAAACAGCATAATTGAAATTATTTATAGTCTAAAATATCAAATTGATGCACTGGGAAAAATTAATTGAAACGTTTGGAGAGAAAACTGGAATTAGTAAACAGTTAGCCGGACAGGTTGAACTGTTGACTCATTTCCTGGAAGAGATTGTGGGTGACAAAGAGGAGGATGAGTTCTTAGAGATGTTAACGACCTTTCCAGAGTTAGCTGCACAGGCTTTTGATGAGGGAAACACAGAAGTATTAAGTAAACTGCAAAAGGAAATTGAAGCGCTATCTATAGACCAGATTGCTAAATTCTTACGGTACTATACCATCTTCTTTCACCTGATGAATTCGCAGGAACAGCGGGAGATTACACGTATTAATCGGGAACGTGCCATCCATAATGACCCTGAGTCGCCGCGCAACGAAAGTATTACAGAAGCTATTTATTATCTCAAGGAACAGGGATATAGTGCTGATGAAGCGGCTGGTGTTGTTGCTAAGCTCGATATTCAGCCAACAATAACGGCACATCCTACTGAAGCTCGCAGGCATAGTGTGCTTATAAAGCAGCAACGTATTACAGAAATGATTGAGCAGCTGCGTCAAGAGGATTTGACCCCTCATGAACGTAAAGAGATGGAAATGGATATTTTTAATGAAATCCATTTGTTAATGGCAACTGATGAAGTGCGAACTGGGAAGGTTACGGTTGAGGATGAGGTTGAAAATGGGATGTTTTATTTCCGTAATGCAATATGGGAGACCATTCCTGTACTTTATGAAGACCTTCGTCATGCCTTTGAGATGTATTATGAAAAAGTGCCAGACTTTGATACCATCCTGCGTTATCGATCTTGGATTGGCAGCGACCGTGATGGTAATCCAAATGTTACACCGGATGTTACCTGGCAGACCATTTTGGAACAGCGCCAAAATGTGTTGGATCTTTATCTTAATGAACTGAATGAATTACGTCGCTATTTAAGCATTTCACAGAATAAGTATACCATTACTAATGAATTGAAGGATTCGCTGGAGAAGGAACAGCAGCAATATCCCTTATCTGAACGCTATCAGCGACTGTACGATAAGGAGCCGTATCGCCGTAAGGTTACTCATATGATGCATAAACTGGAGCATCAAATACAAGCAGCTGATTCCGAAAATGCTGCAGGTATTCTAAAGGAGGGGCAAAAATATAGGGCAGAAGACTTTATTACTGATTTAGAAATGATTCGCCAAAGCCTGACGAACTCCGGATTAGAAAGTGTGGCAAAACAGGGAAAGCTCAATCACTTGTTACTGCGGGCTAAAACGTTCGGCTTTCATATGGCGGCCTTGGATATTCGTCAACACAGTGCCAAACATGAGAATGCCGTAGCAGAGTTACTTAATGTTGGGAAGGTTACCGAGCATTACAAACAACTTTCTGAAGATAGAAAGGTAACTTTGCTTACTGAAGAGTTGAAAAACCCGCGTCCTCTTTCACCTGTGCATGCGCAGCTTACGGATGATACTGCCAAAATGCTGGAGGTATTTGAGATTATAGGAAGAATGCTACAGTTAGATAGTCAATGCATTGGTAATTATATCATCAGCATGACGCACGGGGTAAGTGATATGCTGGAGGTCTTTATATTGGCTAAAGAGGTAGGGCTTTGGAGCTATAATGCTGCTTCTGTCGAAAGCAAAATTGATGTAGTACCTCTTTTTGAGACAATAGAAGATCTGGAAGAGTGTGGCAGGTTAATGACCGAAATATTTGAAAGTCCACTTTATCAACAACAGCTTGCAGCACGTAATAACCTCCAAGAAATTATGCTTGGATATTCCGACAGTAATAAAGATGGAGGGTATTGGATGGCAAATTGGGCCCTTGAAAAAGCACAACGAAGCTTAGGTAAAGTGTGCAGAGAATATGAGGTTGATTTTCGATTATTCCATGGACGAGGGGGAACCGTAGGACGTGGCGGAGGCCGGTCTAATCAGGCGATACTTGCATTACCGCCAATCAGTAATAATGGACGTATTCGTTTTACCGAACAGGGAGAGGTGATCTCATTCCGATATTCACTGGCTCCCATCACACGACGGCATCTTGAACAGATTGTCAATGCCATGATTAGGGTTACTGTTTCAGAGCAGGATTCATATCTGGATCAGGATCAATTTAATGAGACTATGGAGCAGTTAGCAACGAGATCTATGCTACGGTATCGTAATCTCATTGATGACAAGGATTTTTGGGATTGGTATACTGCCAAAACGCCTATTGAACACATAAGTAGATTGCCTATTGCCTCTCGCCCGGTATCTCGGGGCAGTGCCAAGGCCGCTGACTTTGAAAACCTTCGTGCCATTCCCTGGGTGTTTGCATGGACGCAGGTGCGTTATAATGTGCCCGGTTGGTTTGGGATCGGCAAAGTGCTGCACACCTTGATTGGACAAGTAGATAAGTTGGAGAAGCTACAAAGATGGTATAAGGAGGAGATCTTTTTTAAAACCGTGCTCGACAATGCCCAGCGAGAAATGGCCCGTACGCATATTCCCACAGCTAATATTTATGAGGACATCGATGATGGTAGTTTCCATCGTCGTATTACCGAAGATTTTGAAAAGGCTGCAACGGCTATTACCCAAATAACAGGGCAAACCCGTATTTTGGATAATAGTCCGGTAATTAAGAAATCGATTCGTTTCCGAAATCCGTTTACATATCCTCTGAATATGATGCAAACTGAGCTGCTGCAACGATGGAAAACAAAGCAGGTAGAGAAAGAGGATGACCTGCGCAATGCACTATTCTTAAGTATTAACGGTGTAGCTGCTGCCATGCAAAGCACAGGGTAGCAAAAGGGAGTTTAGAATGGAGGATTATGAATGAAGTTTGGTACGTTTAATTCCTAATTTTTAATTAACTCTTTCATTTGGCGGCGAAATTTAGGAGCTCCACCGTTGGCAGGGTGTCGTACCGGTGTATAAGAATCAATGCCAAAAGCGTCGAGACTTTGCTCACACTTTCTGCCGACTGCAATAAGTTGTCCATCGGGAAAAATATCCAGAAAAGCTCGTAGCGATGGGTATCCTTTCTCAAGTTCATTGTCGGTAGGAGTGCGGTTGCTAAGTAGACCATCATCTTCATCATACGGATGCCACGGCAGGGCGTTCCAAAGCACTGTTTCATAGGGATCAATACCAAGCTGGTAGATCGCTTTCCACATGATAGTAGCAGTAGGCTCCGACATCCCTTTTTCCTTGATTTCTGGCTTGCTGGTACGTTGTGGGGTAATGGCGGTAAAGGCCCCATCTGCCGGAATACCGTGCACAGGTTTATGATGTCCCAAGAGAATACGTTCAGAAGTCATTGCTATGCCCGTAAAATGACCTCCTTGATACCCCAGTGCTTCAGCAATGAAAAGATACTTTGCGGTATCAATTCGTTCTTTGAGATAGGTCTGAAGTTGTTTTCGGCGAATCTCAGGCCCCTGTTCATTGAGGTCATGCTGTGGATCTTTTTGGTACCAGGGATTAAAAAAAGCACCGTTCGGTGTATCGGAAAGGAGGTCAAAGAGGGTATCAATACTGTTCATAAATAGTGTGCAAGTTACAAACTGTTATATATAGTGAAGTTCCTAAAATTGGTTATGCTGAAGTTTATTTCAGCATTTTATACAAAGCAAATGTTACTGTTGTCTTGGGATTAACATCAGCTCAGTTTGTCGCCCGTCAATATACCGTACAGAACTCCCATTATAAAAGGCATCTTCTTCCAGCATTATCCGAATGCTTTTGTCCCATTCCGGGATATCCACGGTAGCATTAAGTTCAATAGAATACGCAGTATTTGGGTAGAGTGGATAGTCTCCTTTTCCTGCTACGCCCTCCTGTTGATCCCAAAGACCGATGGTAGGTCCGGCCCCGTGGCCATGATATCCTATAGGGTGTGTATAGATACTGGGTGTGATTCCTTGTTCCTTAGCTTGTTTTCTGGATATGGCTAATATTTCATTTCCAGTTCTTCCGCTTTTGAAGTTGCCGGTAAGAATGTTCTGCAGCTTGTTCCCTTCAGCTAAGGCCTCTTTTAATCCTTGCGGAGCTTCTGTTTCACCTGCTTTAAGTACGTAAGCATGTTGTTGGGTATCGGTATTAAGCCCTAGATAGGTGATTCCAAAATCAACATGCAGCAGATCGCCTTGACGAATGATATTTGCATCAGGACGTTTAGAAAAATTAGCTAAAAAACTGTTATCCGGATCTGCTGCTCGTTGAACCGACACACTTGGGTGGAACCATGCAGTTAAGTTAAGATCTCTGATACGTTCCCGGTACCACCACTCTAAATCTTTGGTTGTTGTAATGCCCGGTTGTATTGCTTTCTCTGAAAATCCCTCTTTTATAATGTCGTGAGCAATATGACAAATCATAGGGTACACCTGCATTTCGGCTTTGGTACGAGTTTCAAGCCAGCCAATAGCGAGATTTTCACCGGAGACAATGCGGTTTTGGTACTTCTCAGGTAAGGAATTTGTTAAGGCCTCGTACTCTGAATGACTTATACCATCAGCCAAAGCAAAGGTCGAGGAATAGTTAAGGGCAATCTTTTGGGGATCACGTTCTTTTATAATATCAGCCAGTCGTTGCCACTGGTTCGGCTGCTTGGACTTATCCCAGGCGGTTTTAAAAAACTCACCGATATCATAGCGAGCGACTGCTAAACGTTTAACTGTTTCCCCATTATCCCAGAAAATCAGGATAGTACGTCGCCGTGCCGATTGCCAAGTCGCCGGTAACATGGTTTTTACAACTGGATCTTCATTATACTCACGGGCATCAATGATCCACATATCAATATTTTCGCGATGCATCAGCTTCGGAACCACATTATTAAGGCGGTATTCAAGCCAGTTATTTTGAACTTCGGCTCGCTCTTGCATAGATAATATACCCGGCGGGCTTGATTGTTGAGCCAAAGAGGTATTCAAAAAAAAGAAGATGGCAATAATTCCTAGCAGGCTGCACCAGCGCGAAGAGGCATTCATAGACATTATATTTTAATGAGATGTTAATAAAGAATATTTAAGAAGCAGAAAGCGTAGCAGTTTTTCAACTTACTCCTGTTTAAGCATTTAGGTATTCCATATATTATTTTTAATGAGGTTTTCTATCAAAAACCCCGTATTTTATATGGTCGTTTTAATAAATGAATAGATATGACAACCAAGACTGCATTGAATATTACAAAAACATCAAACAGCCGTTTAACTGAGGTTAATCTGGATGATCCCGGCTTTGGCCGCGTTTTTTCTGATCATATGCTTGAGGTTGAATATTCCGACGGTTATTGGAAAGAGGCAGAAATAAAGCCTTTCGGCAATATTGAAGTAACTCCGGCACTTAATACTTTGCATTATGCACAGTCGGTGTTTGAAGGAATGAAAGCTTACTATATTGATCAAGAGACTATAAACCTTTTTCGTCCGGAACAAAACTATGAGCGAATGGTTCGTTCTTGTGAGCGGATGTGCATTCCGGTTCTTGATAGAGAGACCTTCATGGAAGGTCTTACAGAGCTTATTAAGCTTGATCACAAATGGGTTCCGAAGAAAGATGGTAATACCCTGTATATTCGTCCCTTGGCATGTGCCTTTGATCCGGTAATTTCAGCAAGTATTGCAGAAAGTTATCGATTTTTTATTATGACTTCTCCCGTTGGGGCTTATTATAATAAAGCTGTTCGCTTGACCTCTTCCCAAAATTTTGTACGTGCTGCCAAAGGGGGCGTTGGTTTTGCCAAAGCATCAGGTAATTATGCCGCTAGTTTCTATCCAGCTAAAAAAGCACAGGAAAATGGTTTTGATCAGGTGCTGTGGCTCGATGCTAAAGAGCATAAGTATGTCGAAGAAGTAGGTACCATGAATATCTTTTTCGTTATTGATGGGGTGTTAGTAACACCAGAATTAAATGGTACTATTTTACCGGGTATTACCCGGGACTCCATTTTACAACTTGCCGACTATTGGGATATGCCGTTTGAGGAACGTCGTATAACTATAGATGAAGTTATGGAAGCAGGTAGAGACGGAGTGTTAGATGAGGTTTTTGGTGCAGGTACTGCGGCAGTGATCTCTCCGGTCAAGGAAGTGCACCACGATGGAGAATCAGTGACTTTTGATACCGAGGAACGCGGAGCTGTAGGAAAAAAACTGTATGATACCCTTACGGGAATCCAACAAGGTAAGATAGATGATCCCTTTGATTGGGCTCAACCGATAAAGGTTTGATATCTATGTGACAGAAGAATACTGAGTATGTAGAAGTACTTAGTGCTCTTCTACTTTTAATATCCTTTCTGGCGATCTACTTCATAGTTAAGCTCCATTCCGGAGAGTGCTCTTTTATAATTCTCCACGATTTGGTCTGCTACTTCTGATGGTTGGGTGATACTTGCAATATGGGGGGTGATCATGATATTTGAGCGATTCCAGAAAGCATGTCTATCAGGTAGGGGTTCTTCAGAGAATACATCCAGCCACGCTCCTTTTATTATATCTGTATCCAAGGCATAAATGAGATCTTCGTCCACAAGGTGTTCACCCCGGGCCACATTTATAATCCAGGAAGGAGATTGTAACTGCTTTAAAGTTTCCAGGTCCAGTATTCCATTTGTTTCATCTGTTAATGGCAGAAGGCAAACCAGTATTTGTGTTTTCTGAAGGAAGGCCGAGAATTCATCTCGGCCGGCAAAGGTGGAAATGTTTTCAATAGTTTTTGGAGATCGGGACCAGCCGTTAACTTGGTATCCCAGCTCTGAAAGTTGTTGGGCCACCGGTTTCCCTAATTTGCCTAAGCCCATAATACCGATGGCTAAGTCTGATGCTAAGGGATGGGTATGTGCTTGCCATTGCTGCTGGTCTTTTTGCCGGATGTAGTGGACGAAGTTACGTTGAATACTAATAACAGTACCCAAGACATACTCTTTCATCTGTTGTATAAGAGATGAAGATACTACCCGGCAAATGTTAACATCTGCCGGTAAAAAATCATCTTCCAGCAAATGATCGACGCCAGCTCCAAGAGAGGAAACGGCTTTCAAGTTAGGGTAATTGTCTAATACATGTTTGGGCTGATTCCAGCAGACTGCAAACTGTACTCGTTTAGGGTTATCTATTTGAGGCCATATTTCAACGTCCAGGTTTGGGTCTACCTTATGAATAGCATCTTTCCAGGCAGAGAGACTTCTATCAGGAGCAACGAATATAAGTGACATTTAAATGATATTAGTTGAATTTTATTTGGATGATAAGTTATAAAAAATAGTATTTGTTTTTAGAGCATATTTGGAATGAAAAGGAAAGTATCTGTTTTATATAATGCAGAGAATAGTAATCCTCATTTAATTAGTAGTTTTATTTCTGATGGGATCACAAATGATCATCTCTTGTGAACATGCCGGTAATGAAGTGCCTGGGGAATATGGCCATCTTTTTGAACATGACACAGAACCGTTACATACACACCGCGGTATCGATATCGGTGCATTGAAACTTACCAATACCATCGCGGAAGAGATGGAGCAAGAACCATTTTTGCATACCGTAACACGATTATTAGTCGATTTAAACCGATCAGTACAGAGCCCCACTTTGTTTTCGGAGTTTACGAAGGAGCAGCCGTTAAGTGTTAAAGAAGATATCTTTGAGAAGTACTATCGGCCTCATCGTCAAAAGGTGAAGAAGAGAGTTCAGCAAGTTATTGATGAGGGAAAACGAGCTATCCATGTTGGGGTTCATACTTTCACCCCGGTCTGGGAAGGAGAGGAGCGCGATGTAGATGTCGGCTTTCTATTTGATCCGGTACGAAAAAATGGAAAACAGTTTTGTGAAATATGGCGAAAGGAATTAGACCAGCGCCATGAAGGGCTCCGGCTTCGAATGAACCAGCCATATAAAGGAACGATGGATGGTTTTATTACTAAATTACGAAGAAATTATCCTGAAGAGGAATATATTGGTGTTGAAGTTGAGGTAAATCAACGGTTTGCTCATTCTACTGGGAGTGACGTTTGGAGCAGAATTCGAGAGCAGATAGCCATATCATTAAAATCTGCTTTTAAAAATTTTGAGAAGTAAAAAAATGATTGTTCATTAGACTTTCTGAGTGCATGACCTTTTACTCAAATTGCTTTGGCTAAAAAGATTCAACTATACATTATAAACGTAAATGAACGGCAGTAATAATCAAACTGGGATCAGTTATAAAAGGGATGCTCTTTTTTTATCACTCGCAGGAATATTCCTTACTTCATTGGTACTGGGAAATGTAATAGGGACCACAAAGTTTGTAACTATTTTTTCAGTGGCACTTCCTGCGTGGTTGTTAGATATTGTACCACCCCTTATAAGGGATAATGATATTTATACAATGAGTGTGCCTGTGGGCGTAATCGCGTATCCCTTTACTTTTTTGGCAACGGATCTCATTTCTGAATTATATGGAAGAAAAAAAGCCCAGCTGGTTGTATGGGTTGGCTTCTGGATGAATGTATTAATGCTCTTTTTGATGTCAGTTAATCACTGGTTGCCAAATACAGGAGGAGTGAGCGGAGGTCTTCAGCTTTTTGAAGGGGTCTACGAATTTATGATAGGAAACACTATAGCCAGTATGATTGCTTATTTGGTTGCGCAAACTGTTGATGTTAGACTATTTCACTTTTGGAAAGATTTTACCAACGGTAAACATTTGTGGCTTCGGAATAATGCTTCAACTACAATTAGTCAATTAGTTGATTCTACTGCAATTTTAACCATTTTATTTTTAGCCGGAAATTTGGGTAGAGAAGTAGACACTATAGGGAAATTAGTGATCTTAATTTTTAATTCATATGTCTTCAAATTTCTTTTCGCACTGATCGATACGCCACTTTGTTATTTGGGGGTCAAACTCTTCCGGGATTTTGAAGAAGACCCCAGTGATTACAGCTTATATGAGGGGGGCTAATTCCATAATATGCCCTTTATATAATGGCAGTAGGGATTACCTATTTTTCCTAAAAAAAACTTAAATATTTATTGACACGAACCCCCTAATTGTCGTACCTTAAGATTCCAATTTAGAAACGGGGTCGAGCCCAACAGCAACAATTGCTCAACCCCGTTTTTTTGGCTCTAAAAAAGAGCTAAAATTAAATTTGGAAGTGTCCGGCAGAGTGTTTATCTTTGCATCGCTTCGGAACTGGGAGGCACTGAGTGCTGAAACAGGGCCGAGCGCCGCCACGGAAGCAGTTAGGCGGGACAGACATTGTTCAT